>NZ_NHRP01000007.1:0-126135 GCF_002165385.1 Acinetobacter sp. WCHA39 | reverse complement strand
CCACGTTTATTGAGCAATGTCCAAACAATAGGTATCGCTATTCCACGATAGACGATGGCTAACATCAAGATATTGATATCTCGTTTTCCCCATTTCCAGTTGGTTCTATCCAAAGTTAATTGGACTTTATCGAATGAAAATATATTGAAAATTAACTGAGAAATTTGACGATAATCGAAATACTGATCTGCAAAGAAGCGTTGTATACGTCGATAAAATGATTGTGGTAAGCACTTGATGGGCAAGGCTTTAGATGCAGAAGAAAGATTACATGTCTGTTTTACAATTAATGCCAGCATAATCAGTGTAAAACATTTTACATGTGACTTGTTCCACTTTAGATATTTGTTTAAGATGAGATATAACTCATTGAAATGTGTCATCATATTCGTCGTCAGAAAACAAGTATTATGCCATTATTTCAATGAGTTATCTTTTTTTGTCGTGTACAGAGAAATAAATATAAAACAGGAGCTGGATGTCCAGCACTCCAGCTAAATAAACAGCCGGTAATTGGTAGCGCAAGTAGCATGATATACAGTAAGAAATGGCCGATATGAGCCAAAGTCTTCATCATAGGTGACATGGTGTTTGGTAGTTTAGGGACTGGGTGGGTGTAACGCCAAAAAATTCGAATCACAACCAGAAAGATAATGGTGGTGGCTATATTTTTATGTAGTGTAATAACATTGCCTTTGAAGCTTCCATCAACGTCATAGCTGAGAAAATTCCCACTGTAAAAGCCGATCAGCCAAGCTGTGATAAAAATAGCCGCCATCAGCCAGTGTAAAATTTGCGCTGTGCGAGTGTAATATTGTGCTGAGGTTGACATCGCAACATCCTAGCGGTGAATATGAGTTTTACGATTTTAAATAGCTCATTTTTCTTCATATACAGTGTATATGTAACAGAGCGTTTTACGTGTAGAGCAGTAAGTAAAATGCAACTTGATTGTTATATTATGTAAAGAATCTACACAGTCATTTCTTTCAAGTCATCCTTTAGGCACAATACGCGTGCTAAAATTTTGGATACAGGTTTGAGTTCGTGAAAAAATTATTCTTTATCGTACCTATGTTATTTGCTTTAAATGGGTGTGTTGCGCCAAATACTAATAATTCCACTGCAACAACATCTCAGCAGCTAGGTATGGCTGCATTAAAAATTGCTGTGAATGCAAAATGTATTAATGAGATCAATACATTACCAGCATGGAAAACAGCGACACGTTTAATGACATCTGAGCAACGTGAAAACATTCAAACGAATGTATGTGGATGTGTTAGTGAAAAAGCACCAAATAGTGTAACGACTGTTGAATTGGCCACAGCTGCGATTGATCCTACAGCGCGTGCAACGATTGTAAATCAAGTTGTTTCTAAAACAGTAAATGCCTGTGTCGCAGAAGTGTTGAAGAAATAATTCTGATGAAATACGCTAAGCAGAGCTAAGTTTGACTTGGTTCTGCTTTTTTACATGAAATTGATATGGTCTTGTAATTGGAGATCGTGTTAATAGACTTATATGATTAAATTGTAAAAATACCTACGTTTAGAATAGGTTTTGTATGAATAAGAACAATTTTTTTATTCTTTTCTCTTTCTTTACCTTATTTGCAGGTGTTGACGCACAAAGTGCTGAACCAACTAAACTGAAAATGGGTACGTCAGCAATACAATGTGCAGCACAAACCAAGTGTACTCATGATATCGATGATTTCGCGGCTTAGAAAGTTGCAAGTAAATGAATGACCAAGAACCAAAAACAACAGAAGAAAAAGCAAATTTGTAAATGTGTTGGTAAAAATGCACCTACTGTATTATCTCCATCAGAGCTTGCTTTAGCGGCAGTTGGTTCAAAAGCTAGAACAGCATTAACAGGCGTTGCTGTCGCAAAAACGATGAACGCTTGCGTATCAGAAGTGATAAAATACAACAGTTTAAATAGGTTGTAATTAGTTGCTCTGAAGCAGCTAATCTTTGTGAGTAATATCATGTTTGTTGCTGGTGTAGATGAGGCAGGGCGTGGGCCTTTGGTCGGTTCAGTTGTTGCTGCTGCGGTAATTTTAGATCCCAATAATCCGATTGATGGTTTAAATGATTCTAAAAAATTAACTGAAAAGAAACGTGAAAAACTTTTCTTAGAAATTCAAGAGAAGGCCTTAGCTTGGTCAATTGCAGAAGCTTCCCACTCAGAAATTGACGAAATTAATATTTTACAGGCAACTTTTTTAGCCATGCGTCGTGCTGTAGATACCTTAAACATTCAGCCTGAAAAAGTGATTGTTGATGGCAACCAAATTCCGAAAGGAATTGAAATATTGTGTGAGGCGATTGTTGGTGGGGATGCGAGTCATGCTGAGATTAGTGCAGCAAGTATCTTGGCTAAAGTAACACGTGACCGTCAAATGTATGAACTAGATCAGAAATACCCGAATTACGGTTTTGCAAAACATAAAGGCTATCCAACCAAAGCACATTTTGAAGCAATTGCAGCGTATGGGGTGATTGATCAACATCGTCGTAGTTATGCGCCAGTAAAAAAAGCACTGGGTTTATAAATATATAAATGAGTCTCCATAAACAACTAAAGCGACTAATGATTAGTCGCTTTAGTTGTTAGAGAAGAATTCTGTACATTAACGATTGAAGTTATTATGTCGAGTGAAATCGTTATTATCTTCTTCAAAAGAAAGTTGATAATCTTGATCAAGATGTTGTAAATGCTCATGCATAGCACGTTCATGTTGGATACGTTGGTAAATTTCCTCACGATGCACGGAAACTTCTTTTGGAGCATTTACACCAATACGCACCTGATTACCTTTTACGCCAAGCACAGTAACACTGACTTGATCCCCAATCATTAATGTTTCTCCGACACGACGGGTCAGAATCAGCATGTTTATCTCCTTGCTAAACGCTTAAACTTGCGACAGGGAATTCATTATTTGAAAGCACAGCCTTAATATACAGAAAATTTTAACAGAAATATGTAAAAAACAGCTTTTTTTCGTAAGTTCTGCCGAGTTTTTCTGAAAAACCTCACAACTTAATATAACAGAGCCACTGTAATAAAAACTATAGTGGCTCTGTATTTTTTACCATTTACTTGAAAGTAAATATGTTTATTGTACTATGAATTAAGCACGTGCACTGCTTTCGCCATGTTCACGGTCTAAACCAAAAGCAGTATGTAGGCAACGTACAGCAAGCTCTAAGTAGTTTTCTTCAATGATGACAGAAATCTTAATTTCTGAAGTAGAAATCATGAGGATATTAATGCTTTCATCTGCAAGGGCTGTGAACATTTTGCTTGCTACACCAGCATGTGAGCGCATACCTACACCAACAATAGACACTTTTACGATGTCATCGCGAGTTACAACTTCACAGCCTTCAATGCTGCTTGCTGTTTGGTCCAAGATTGCTTTAGCTTTAGCAAGATCATTGCGATTTACAGTAAAGGTAAAATCAGTAGTACCATCTTCTTCAACATTTTGGATAATCATATCCACTTCAATGTTAGCATCACTAATCGGGGATAAGATTTTAGAGGCAATGCCCGGTTCATCTGGAACACCCAAAATCGTTAATTTTGCTTCGTCACGGTTAAATGCAATACCTGCAATAATTGGTTGTTCCATGTCGTCTTCTGCCTCAGTCGTGATTAATGTGCCTACGTTTTGTTTGAAATCTTCATCAAATGCGCCGTCATTGTCATTATCAAAGCTTGATAATACACGTAATGGAACTTGATATTTGCCTGCGAATTCAACCGAACGAATTTGTAAAACTTTTGAACCTAAAGATGCCATTTCAAGCATTTCTTCAAAAGAGATACGGTCAACTTTTTTCGCTTTAGGTGCAACACGAGGATCAGTGGTATAAACACCATCCACATCTGTGTAAATTTGGCATTCATCTGCTTTTAATGCAGCTGCAAGCGCTACACCAGAGGTATCTGAGCCGCCACGACCTAATGTTGTAATATTTCCTTCAGCATCAAAGCCTTGGAAACCTGCGACAACAATCACACGACCAGCATCTAAGTCAGCTGTCATGACATCGGTATCAATAGATTCGATACGCGCTTTGGTAAATGCGCTGTCAGTTTTAATACCAACTTGACGTCCAGTGTATGATTTAGCTTCTACACCAATAGAATTCAGTGCCATAGCTAACATGGAAATCGTTACTTGCTCACCCGTAGACACCATTTGATCAAGTTCACGTGGGTTAGGGGTGCTAGTAATGGCTTTAGCAAGCGCAAGTAAGCGGTTGGTTTCACCACTCATTGCCGATACAACCACGACCACTTTGTGACCGTGATCATGCCAACGCTTGACACGATGAGCAACATTTAAAATGCGCTCAGGAGTACCCATAGAGGTACCGCCATATTTTTGAACGATTAATGCCATAGTTGTTCCATATAAGCCATGACCCTGAGAGGCATCAGGGTCAGTTACACAAAAGTGAAGTTGTTATTATTGCTCAAGCCAAGCAGGCAATGCTGCGATTACTTGATCAAACTTCTCGTTAAGTGGCGCGCCACCTTGTGCTAAGTCAGGTTTACCACCACCTTTGCCACCAAGCTCTTGAGCTAAATGTTTGATGATGTCACCTGCTTTTAGAGTTGCAGCGTATTGTTTAGCGACAGAGGCGATTAAACTCACTTTATCACCGTCAACACCAGCTAAAATAATGACTGCATCTTCCAATTTTGATTTTACGCTGTCATGAAGATTGCGTAATGATTTGGCATCTAAACCTTTTACTGATGTGATAAGTGTTTGACGACCAGCAATTTCTTTCACTTGATCTAATAAATCAGCTGCTTGGAAGCTGGCTAATTTTTGATTCAATTGTTCAATTTGCTTTTGCAGACTTGATGCTGTTTCAACAATTGATTCAACTTTTTCTACAGTTTGATCTTTTTGCGCTTTCAATACAGCATTGATCGTCTGAATATCAGCTTCAGCTTTTTGAACAACTTCAAGTGCTTTGGTACCCGTTACGGCTTCAATACGGCGAACACCAGCTGCTACACCACCTTCAGAAGTGATTTTGAATAAACCAATATCACCTGTGCGCTTAACATGAATACCACCACAAAGCTCGATAGAGAAGTTTTTCTCTTCAATAATAGAACCCATAGAAAGTACACGAACTTCTTCGCCATACTTTTCACCAAAAAGCATCATTGCGCCTTTGGCCTTCGCCGATTCAATATCAAGTAATTCAGTGCTTACTGCCGTATTTGCAATCACTTCAGCATTGACTAAACGCTCAATCTGTTGCAATTGTTCAAATGAAACAGGTTGGTCATTGGCAAAGTCAAAACGTAAAATATCACTTGCAACCAAAGAACCTTTTTGTTGAACATGTTCACCCAGAATTTGACGTAAAGCGGCATGTAGAAGGTGAGTTGCAGAGTGGTTGCGTGCTGTTGCTGCACGAATATCCGCTTTAACCGTTGCTTCAACATTTTGAGTTGCTTTGAGGCTACCCATAGTGACGATACCTTGGTGTACAAAAGCGCCACCAGATTTTTTGGTATCTTGAACTTCAAAGATACCGGTATCGTTTTTGAAAATACCAGTGTCACCAATCTGACCACCACTTTCTGCATAGAAAGGGGTTTGGTTCAATATGATCAGTGCTTCATCGCCTTCGTTGATTTCATCAACTTGAACACCATCTTTATAGATCGCAACAATTTGACCTTGACCTTGAGTTGCATCATAACCGTCAAATTGAGTTTCGCCTTCAACTTTTACAATGTTGTTATAATCAACTGCAAACTTACCAGCATCACGTGCACGTTGACGTTGTGCAGCCATTTCAACTTCGAAGCCAGCTTCGTCAATTGTAAGATCACGCTCACGTGCAATATCAGCGGTTAAATCTGTCGGGAAACCGTAAGTATCGTAAAGTTTAAATACAGTTTCACCAGCAATCACATTGCCTTTTAGCTGAGCCAATTCACCTTCAAGTAATTTCAAGCCTTGTTCAAGTGTTTTCGCAAATTGCTCTTCTTCTTTCAGCAGTTGCGCTTCAATGCGTGCCTGTTGTGCTGCAAGTTCAGGATATGCTTCACCCATGACTTCAATTAGCGGTTGCAACATCTTGTAGAAGAATGAACCCGTCGCACCGAGCTTGTTACCATGACGCACTGCACGACGAATGATACGACGCAACACATAACCACGACCTTCATTTGAAGGATTAACACCGTCAGCAATCAAGAATGAGCATGAACGTGCATGATCTGCAATCACTTTTAAAGAAGCTGGGTATTCAACTGGTTTATTTTGAGCTTTCGCTTCAGCTTCAATGGCAGTGGTATCCAAACCAATGATTTCAGCGGCTGCTTTTAATAAATGCTGGAACAGGTCAATTTCGTAGTTTGAATTGACATGTTGCAGTACAGCCGAAATACGCTCCAAGCCCATGCCTGTATCCACAGAAGGTGCTGGAAGAGGGTGCATGATACCATCCGCAGTACGGTTGAACTGCATGAATACATTGTTCCAGATTTCGATGAAACGATCGCCATCCTCCTCCGGTGAGCCTGGTAAACCACCCCAGATATGATCGCCATGATCATAGAAGATTTCAGAGCATGGACCACAAGGACCTGTATCGCCCATTGCCCAGAAGTTATCAGATGCGTATTTGCCACCTTTGTTATCGCCAATACGAATGATACGTTCAGCATCGATTCCGATTTCTTTGTTCCAGATATCAAATGCTTCATCATCGGTATGATAAACCGTGACATATAAACGATCTTTCGGTAAGCCTAACCACTGTTCGCTGGTTAAAAATTCCCAAGCAAATTTCAGTGCATTTTCTTTAAAATAATCACCGAAAGAAAAGTTACCTAACATTTCGAAGAAAGTGTGATGACGTGCGGTATAACCTACATTGTCGAGGTCATTGTGTTTGCCGCCTGCACGTACACATTTTTGAGATGAAACAGCACGAACATAATCACGCTTTTCTAAACCTAAGAAACAATCTTTAAACTGGTTCATACCAGCATTGGTAAACAGTAAAGTTGGGTCGTTGGCAGGAACGAGAGAACTCGAAGCAACACGTGTATGCCCTTGCGATTCGAAGTAACGCAAAAATGCTTCACGGATTTCAGCGGATGTCATAAAACGAGTACTCACAACCAAGCGTCCATAATTTTTAAAAGTGCTAAATTATAACGGAAAATATGATCCCAACCAACGATTTTACAAGCAATATCATATAAAACTGTGTTTAAGCTAAAAATCTATATTCAATAGCGCTGTTCATGTTTTACCATATAGCATAGAAAAGATGATGTTTTGATGAAAGGGCTCTGCATGCAACGTATCGCTATCAATGGATTTGGTCGAATTGGTCGAAATGTATTACGTGCGTGGTTTGAGAGTCCAAAACAATTTCAATTTGATATCGTTGCTATCAACGACATTGCCGATGTGCAGACTTTGGTACATCTGTTTAAATACGATACCACGCATGGACGTTTTGCAGGTCAAGTTGAAATTCAGATTGAAAATGAACAGATATTTTTAAATATTCAGTCCCATCAACGACAATTAAAATTACAGGTATTTAAACAGGCTCAACCTGAATTACTCCTTTGGGCAGATTTAAAAATAGATGTGGTGTTGGAATGTACAGGTCTATTCCGTTCACGTGCTGATGCAACTCGGCATGTCGAAGCAGGGGCAAAGCGCGTGATTATTGGGGCTGCACCTTTTGATTCGGTCGATGCTGCAATTGTCTATGGTGTCAATCACCATGATGTGAAAGTAACTGATCAAATTATTTCGAGTGTATCTTGCACTACTCAGGCCTTGGTTCCGTTGGTCAAAATCATTGATGATGCCTTTGGCATTGATACCGCTTTAATGACAGAAATCCATGCAGTCACAGCAGATCAATCGGTATTAGACCATGCACATCGAGATTTACGTCGTGCGCGAGCTTCAGGACAAAATATTATTCCAACCACATCAAGTGCATTAGGGGCATTAAAACAAGTCATGCCAAAAATGGAAGGTCGAATTGATGGTTATTCGATTCGTGTACCGACCATTAATGTCGCAGCAATTGATTTAACTTTTGTTTCGCATTCACCAATTACAGTACACAAAGTCAATGAGGTTTTGAGTAAAGCAGCTCAATATGATTATGCGCAGATCATGCAAGTGACAGATGAAGATTTGGTTTCAAGTGATTTTAATCATTCGCCCTATTCTTTAATCGTCGATTTAACTCAAACCATGGTGGTGGGTCATCAAGCTAAAGTGTTTGCATGGTATGATAATGAGTGGGGATATGCGAATCGACTACTTGATTTGTGTGAATCTTTTTGTAATTAAACAGATCATATATTAAAAAGAAAATTTGGGGATGAAATTATGACATTGATGTTGATTTGGGGTTTTCTGATTGTTTTATTGATGGCTGTTGCTTTTTTATTTTGGTTTCAATTTAAAACGTCAAATGTACAAAGCCAAGATATTTATGTTGCGCAATTAGAAGAAAAAGTAGTGCATTTAGAGTTGCATCTAAAAAAAAGTTTGGAAATTATGCAGGATCTCGCTAAGAAAATGCATGTACAGCAAGAAGTGTTAGATAAAACTGTTGCCAATATTGCTGCATTAGAAAAACAAAATGTTGAGCTGGTCAATGTTTTGGAAGTGGTTGTTAAAAATGGTAAAAATATGCCCTAAAGTTGTCCCCCTTGAATAGGGGATTGACAAATCAGTATATATAAACAACTGTTTTTGTTAAATATTTTGATACAAATTTAAAACAAGAAAAGACTCTATATAGAATTGTAAAATTTATGCAAAACAATGATTAATTTTTGTTGGATGGTTAAATATTTTTTAATTATTATTTTGACTGAAAACTAACTTGAAGTGTGTTTTGGCTGTTGCTTATTATAAATCGTGCTTCACAAAGCATTGATCACTAAACACATAAGGATAATTGATAATGAAAAAAATAGTTTTAAAACGTACAGCAATCTGCTCAGCCTTATTTAGTGCGATTGTAATGGTCACAGGTTGTAATGATGATAATAGTTCAAATAACAATAATGGTGGGCAACAGCAAACAACGACTGAAAAATTGACAGGGACTGTTGCAACTGGAGCTGCTCTGGCTGGTGCGAATATTGAAGTGGTCAATAAAAATGGCACAACTAAATCAGTTGTTGCGGGGGCAGATGGTAAATTCAGTATCGATGTTGAAAAGGGAGCACCTTATTTATTAAAGGCAACTAAAGGTACTGGTGAATCCCAAGTTACCCTATATTCTTATGCTTCGGCTGCTGGTAATGTCAATGTAACCCAATTAACCACACAGGCAATTTTGGCTGCCAACAAAGCGGATGAAAAACGTGATTACAACTCATTGGCAGAAATTTATACCAATTGGGCAAAACTGGCTAAAGACAGTACTAGTGATGAAATAAATGCTGCTATTGATAAAGCCGCAAAAGAAGTTGTTGCGAACTTAAAGACCGTATTTGATGCAAATATAGATACGAGTAAAGGTTATCCAAACATTTTTAAAACTGCGTTTAATGCAGATTCTACTGGTCTGGACAAGGTTCTGGATCAAGTTAAGATTAATGGTTTGAATAGTAAATGTACGGGTATTGGTAGCACATATACTTGTAATGTGCAGTATGTCGTCAATGGGCAAAACTTTGCATGGAATTATAGTGTTGATACAACAGGTCTAAATGTCGTTGTTGATCTAGGAAATAATCCAAATATTCCTTCAGGAAATTATAATTTGAATGTTACAACTTCTGTGATGGGGCAAGGTGCAACAGTAACAGTGAAGAATGTTCCAAAACCAGCTAATCAAAATGAATTCTGTGGTTCTAATGATGTCACAGCACAATTACCAAATGGTCAGTTTAAGATTAATAGCTGTAGCTTTAATGGTACGGTAGGTAATATCAATGCGACAGTAAATGCAAACGGTTTTAATGTTACCTATGATGTGAAGTACGAATATAGCCCAGCATAATCAAATCTAAAAAACTTGGAATTGATTTTAGGCAATCATTTTGGTTGCCTATTTTTATGCGGGATTTACTAAAATTCTCAGGTGCATCATAGAAATCTTCATGTTACACTACGCTGAATCGGGCATTCACCCGATTTTTTTATGTGGTTGCTTTTTGTGTGGATGCCTTCACATTGAACAGATTTTAGGTTTGGAACATGACCATTTCAGAGACATGGTTGCTCCCTGATGGGGTAGCAGATGTATTGCCCGAGCAAGCGCAAGTTGTTGAAGCTTTGCGTAGACAAGCATTAGATTTTCTTGCAGTTCGCGGTTATCAATTGGTATATACACCATTTATTGAATACATCGAATCGTTATCTTCACTTTCAGAATCGAATCAAGATTTGGACTTAGTCACTTTTAAAGTGATTGATCAACTTTCTGGTCGTTTGCTTGGTGTACGCGCGGATATGACACCGCAAGTTGCACGTATTGATGCGCATGTTCGACCAATTGAAGGTGTGGCTCGTTATTGCTATGCAGGTACAGTCCTTCATACAAAACCGCAAAACTTTAATGCAACACGCGCTCCACTCCAGTTGGGTGCGGAGCTATATGGTCATGACAGCATCGAAGCTGACGTCGAAATGATTGATGTTATGCTTGGTTTGTTGGAAAAAACAGATAGTTTACAAGGTGTTCACCTAGACTTAGGTCATGTTGGTTTATTCCGTAGTCTGGTTAAGCGCGCTGGTTTAAATAAAAATACTGAAAATCAGCTGTCTGATTTATATCAGCGCAAGGCTTTACCAGAATTAGAAGAATTTACTCAAGACTTGCCAATGGGTACTGATTTTTATGCTCTAGGTCGTTATGCGAGCGATCTAGACGCTTTGCAAGCACATTTAAGTCCAAATATTTTAAATGATGTTGATTTTAAAAATGCGTTTGATGCATTAAAAACAACTTTTGCAGAAATAAGATCTCGCTGGTCTAGCCTTGATATTGGTATAGATGTCATTGAACTGCGTAGTTACCACTATCATACGGGTTTGATGTATGCCATTTATGCGCCTAATCGCGCTGCGCCACTTGCTCAGGGTGGACGTTATGATGGTATTGGTGAACACTTTGGCCGTGCGCGTCCAGCCACAGGCTTTAGTTGTGACTTATATGCGCTGGGTGCTACACAATTTACTGAAATTGAAACAGTTGTCGCTCCTAAAGGCAATCAACAAGATTTATTGAATGCAATTGCTGATGCACGTACTCAAGGTTTAAGTGTAGTGCAATTGTTAGGTAATGATGATTTAAGCTCTGTACCTTATGCGACGCATCAAATGGTGTTGCAAAATGGGCAATGGGTAATTGAAAAAATTTAATTGCTAAGTTTAAAAAGCTTAGCTTCCAATTTTAACAGCATGATGTAATGAGGCTATTATGGGCAAAAATGTTGTGGTACTGGGTACCCAATGGGGCGACGAAGGTAAAGGTAAGATCGTCGACCTGCTCACAGATCAGGCGGCTGCGGTCGTACGCTATCAAGGTGGACACAATGCAGGTCACACACTTGTCGTCGGTGGTAAGAAGACTGTATTACACCTCATTCCATCAGGTATTTTACGTGAAAACGTATTGTGCTTAATCGGGAATGGTGTTGTTCTTTCTCCTGAAGCATTAATCAAAGAAATGGCAATTTTGGAAGCGGAAGGCGTACCTGTTAAAGAGCGTTTACGTATTTCACCAAACTGTCCTTTGATTTTGCCTAACCATATTGCACTAGACCAAGCACGTGAGAAAAAACGTGGTAATGCCAAAATTGGTACAACAGGTCGTGGCATTGGTCCAGCTTATGAAGATAAAGTTGCACGTCGTGCTGTACGTGTAGCTGATTTGATTCGTGGTGGCGCATTACTTGAAGAAAAACTTAAGGAAATGCTAGAGCTTCATAACTTCCAACTTTCTCAATTCTATGGTGTTGATGAAGTGAAGTTTGAAGATGTACTTGAGCTTTGTAATCAATGGCGTGAAGTGCTTGCACCATTAGTGATTGACGTGACCAAAGTGTTACATGATTACCGCAAAGAAGGTAAGTCAATTATGTTTGAAGGTGCTCAAGGTTCGTTACTTGACATCGATCATGGTACTTATCCGTTTGTAACAAGTTCGAATACAACCGCTGGTGGCGTAAGTTCTGGTTCTGGTATGGGGCCATTACATTTAGATTATGTATTAGGTATTACTAAAGCATATACAACACGTGTAGGTGCTGGTCCATTCCCAACTGAGTTGCATTACGATGCTGCTACAGATACAGGTGATGCGATTGGTCGTCATTTAGGTACTGTGGGTCACGAATTTGGTGCATCTACAGGTCGTCAACGTCGTTGTGGCTGGTTCGATGCTGAAATTCTACGTCGTTCAGTTGAAGTGAACTCATTATCTGGTATTTGCTTGACTAAGCTAGATGTATTAGATGGTTTAGAAGAAATCAAGATCTGTGTAGGCTATGAAGATGTGGATTCAGGTTGTGCAGGTTCTTCTGATGCAATTTCATTTGAAAGCTTAAAACCAATCTATGAAACAATGCCAGGTTGGAGTGAGTCTACAGTAGGCTTAACTCAAATTGATCAACTTCCTGCAAATGCGTTAGCTTATGTAAAACGTCTTGAGCAGTTAATTGAATGCCCAATTGATATTGTTTCTACAGGTCCAGATCGTGCAGAAACGATTATTTTACGTCATCCATTTTCAGCTTAAACTGAATAGATAACGTCAAAAGCCTCTTTTTAAAAGGGGCTTTTTTATTTTTATGGATTTATATATCAAAAATCTCTAGCAAAAAATCAGCTTTTTATTCCAGTCATTGTTATTTCACAAAATGGAAAATCCCCGTTATATTCACTCTACATTCAAACGAAGAGGGTTTTAACCATGACGAAAAAAACAATTCGCTATAATGGATATGAACTGGCATGCCAATGTTAGGTTGTATCAAGGCGATTAAAAAGGTACAGACCAATTTGGATCAGGTGGGGAGAGAAATTGGTTTGAACATTTTAATACAATAAGAATAATCCTAAATGTTAAATAAAAAAACGAATAAGAAATCTAGGGGAATCTATTGATTCCCTTATTTTTTCTAAAAATAAAAACTGCTGTGCTTTGAAGTGGATAGCACAGCAGTTGTGATCGGTATAAATAATCGTATTGTGAGCTAAATAAAATGGTATTAGAATTTTAAATTGACAAGATATAAAAATGAAACGGGATCAGCAATGGCAGGTGGTTGGGCACGTGACGGTGCAGAGCAGGAGCAGATTGATGCAACAATTTATGATGCGATTGCAAAAGCAAGACAAGGTCTTTCTCACAATGAAGATGGAGAAGCCGCATTATATTGTGAAGAATGTGGCGAGCCCATTCCTCAAGCCCGCCGTGAAGCGATGAAAGGCGTGAAATATTGTATTCGTTGCCAGCAACAACTTGAGGAAAAGAGTAAGGCACTGGAACTATTTAATCGGCGGGGAAGTAAGGATAGCCAATTACGTTAAATCTTTTGCCTTATTAATCTTCTATCTCTTTCACAGCATTATATACAACGCTTGGCTCAATATTGAGTAACTTTTTACCAAAGCTACGTAACCACCAAACCAGTTGAGAGGTAAAAGCGACTGTTGCACTAACCTCAACAATATTTTCTTCTAACGGCGTAATCTTTTGGTCTTTACTTAACTGACTTTCATAAAAGCTTTTTGCTGTACTTTCAGTCATCGTTAGTTTGAGCTGAATTTGTTCGGTCGGTTTGCTGTAATCTACACGGAAGCCCAACGCGCCTGATTCGATATAATTATCAATATCAAAATTTACGGGATGTAGAGCACGGTTATCAAGTACAGTTGCTGCTTTAAAACGGTGCAGGGCAAAAGTTTGTACTTCAGTTTTATCATTTCTGGTACAGATTAAATAAATTACTGCACCTTTTTGAACCAAAGCTAAAGGATTTAAAATATAAGATTTATCTTCGCCTGAATTGGTCCGTGCTCGATATATACATTCAATTTGTTTATCTTGTAGTAAGCCTTCATAAATTGCTTGTTGAGCTTGTTTATCAACCATCGGAGGGATTAATGGTTGCGAAGCAGGAACAATACGAACTCGATTGATCCATTGTCTGACATTGTTTTGTGTAGACAAACTACGTTTTGCCAGATCAAACCAAGGTGTCATTTCTTCAAGTAAACTTGGCGGAAGTAAGTGTCTTAAATGCTCTTCTACCATCATAAAGGTGACAGCTTGAGAGCTGGTCATATGTGGCAAGCTTTGGATGGGTGCATCTGAACACCAACGCCAACCTTGCGGTACAGTCTTATTGCTTTCAATGGGAAAGCGTTGAGCAATCTGATTTAAATCCCGCTGAATGGTTCGAAGGCTAATTTCGATTCCTTCACGTTGTAATGTTTCTTGTAATTCACGTGTCCCCATCCATTTCCCTGTAGAAAGACGAGACAATATCTGCCATTGGCGATAAAGGCTATTGGAAGTTTCTTTTTCTTGTACGGATGACATAAGCGAAATACGTAATTTAATGGTCTAAAGCAGACACAATAAAAAAACTAGCACTATTTAGCAAGCCCAAGATCTTGAGATTACGTATTTACGACTGAAACAACTGTCGATTTATTGAATGATCTTAATCCTGATGAAAAAATAATCGTTTTATATAGGTGGCATTGAAATTGCTTATTTAAGATATAAATAAATGATGAGACGAGGTTTCTATGTCAGAACAAGAACACAACCTACATGCCAGTGCGGATTATTATACTCAAGAGCAAACGGCAGCAGTATCAGTCCATTCGTCTACATTTATCCCACAGCTTAGTGTCAGCACAAACTTGTTTGAGCAGCTTAAATCTGAGTTTTTTAACGAGATGCTTGATGACAAAAGTTTTAATGCGCAAGCTTCGAAAAAAATTGAACAGTGGTTGAGTATTCGCAGCCTTGATGAGTTACGAACACTTGGGAATCAAGCGAAGCAACATTTCCTTTATCAGGGAATCACATTCAATGTGTATGGCAATCAAGAGGGTGCTGAGCGAACCATTCCTTATGATTTGATTCCAAGAGTGATTGAAAAGAAACAATGGGAAAAAATTTCATCAGGTTGTGCACAACGCGTGAAAGCACTCAATTCATTTTTGGATGATATTTATCATGGACAACATATTTTAAAAGAGGGGCTTATTCCTGCTGATCAAGTGATTGCACATGAAGCATTTCAGCCACATATGTTAAATCATTATCTTAAAGGGAAGGTTTATTCACAAATTAGCGGTATTGATATTATTCGTGATGGTCAAGGTGATTTCTTCGTACTTGAAGATAACTTAAGAACACCGTCTGGCGTATCTTATATGATTGAGAGTCGTAAGATTAGTCAAAAACTAATGCCTGATTTGTGCATCAGTAACAATTTGCAAGGCATAGAACAATACCCAACTTTATTAAGAGCAATTTTAGAAGAGAACGCTTATGTGGATAAGCCACTTATTGTGGTATTAACACCAGGTCGTTTTAACAGTGCTTATTATGAGCATTCATTTTTAGCACGAGAAATGGATGTGCCATTAGTCACGAGTCGAGATTTATTTGTTGAAAATGATCGAGTTTTTGTTAAAACAATTCGTGGTCGTCAGCAAGTTGATGTGATCTATCGCCGTGTCGATGATGACTTTCTTGATCCGTTAACTTTTAGACCTGATAGTACATTAGGAGTTGCAGGGTTGATGTCGGCTTATTTGCAAAAAAATGTTGTGATTGCAAACGCACCAGGTACAGGTGTTGCTGACGATAAATCAATTTATCCTTATGTTGATAAAATGATTCAATTTTATTTGGGTGAAACAGCAATTTTAAGTAATGTTCCGACATATCAATGTCGTGATCAAGAACACTTGGATTATGTACTTAGTAATCTAGAAAAATTGGTCGTGAAAGAGGCACAAGGTTCGGGTGGATATGGGATGTTGATTGGACCACAAGCAGATCAACAACAAATTGAACTATTTAGACAAAAAATTATTGAAACACCACATTTGTATATTGCACAACCCACTCTGGCACTTTCTGTAGCACCAACATTAACGTCCGAAGGGGTTGCTGAACGACATATCGATTTACGCCCATTCGTTTTGAGTTCGCCTTATCGTACTGAGATTGTGCCAGGAGGTCTGACTCGAGTTGCAATGCAAGCGGGTTCTTTAGTGGTTAATTCCTCTCAAGGCGGTGGTATCAAAGATACATGGGTTGTAGAAACATTGCATTCTTGAACGCTTTCCTTAAGAGTTTTAGTCCAAAGTCTCTAGCCTAGTGCCGTACTTTGGGGATTTTGATCATATATAAGGGAGGAAATTTATGCTTTTACTTAGCTCAAGCGCTCATCATATTTATTGGTTAGGTCGTTATTTATTTAGAATTGGTCATGTTGCTAGCCATTTGCCATTTTGTGATGATGAACAAGCAGCAGATTTTGCTCAAGCGCTTTGTTTACATATCGATGATGCTGAGAATCTAAATAATTTTATGCTAGATCATCAACAACCCTATTCTTTATTGAGCCAACTTGAGATTGCTCGAGATAATATTCAAGAATTACGTGGTTTACTGTCAGCTCAAACCTATGCTGAGCTGAATCATATCATTAAAAATGCAGTGTCAGATGGTGAAGAGATTCAAGCCGTCGTAGGGAAGTGTTGTGCTCTTTTAAAAACAGAACAAAACGATGTTTTCTTATTCTTTCATGTTGGACAATGTATTGAAAAAATTGATACGCATTTCCGTTTTCAACATAATATTCAGGATGTTATAGCTTCGATTGATCCGATTATTGAACAGTTATTTGAACTAGGTTGGGATGACTTGCAGCCAAATTGGCAGATTCTAAAAGAGCAACCTAATTTAAATCAGTTTTATGCCTTTACCTATAAGTTAGAAAATCAATTTGAGGCATTCTCATGAAACTCATGGTGAATCATCAAACGCACTATCGTTATACGCAAGTTGCTCGAAATAGTGTGCAATCGATTAAAATGATGCCGCAGAGTTCTATGCATCAAAGCATAGAAAACTGGCATATTAGTGTGCCGGGACAATATTCATGTCAAAGAGACGCATTTAATAATTTATGGATCACTGCAACTCAGAGACATGAATATCGCTACTTGACCATTATGGCACAAGGTGTCGTTGATTTATATGCAACAGAACTTGGCTATGTAGAAGCGGATGTTTCTCCAATGCTTTTTTTGCAGCGTTCTATGATGACGTGTTGCGATCTAAGTATGCTTGATTTTGCTCAGGCGGTGGTCAAAGTAAAAGATCGTAAGCATTTAATACTTTTATCTGAGAAAATTTTACAACAAGTTCAGTACCAGCCTGAGACCACCTCAGTGACGACTTCTGCAATTGATGCATTTCATGCAAGACAAGGTGTATGTCAAGATCATGCACATATTTTAATTGCAATGTGCCGTGGATTACATTTACCAGCTCGTTATGTGTCTGGCTATATATATGATGCAAATCAACCGCACCTAGCCAGTCATGCATGGGCTGAGGTTTTTGTAGAAAATGAGTGGTATTGTTTCGATGTAAGTAACCAGATATTTACCCCAAAAAATCATATTTATGTCGCAGTTGGTCGTGATTATCTAGATGTTGCACCAATTCGAGGTATCCGTGAGCAAGGTGGGGTGGAAAGTATGATATCTACGGTTCAAGTTTTGGCTTGTTGAAGGTAAGAGAAGAAGAGATGACCTATTGTTGTGCATTAAGATTAGAGCAAGGTTTGGTATTGATTAGTGATACTCGAACTAATGCAGGGGTCGATCATATTTCTGTATTTCGTAAATTACATACCTTTGGTGTTGAAGGTGAGCGTTTTATTGCATTGCAAACAGCAGGTAATTTAGCAACAACACAAGCCGTTATTGGTCATTTACAAAATGCTTTAGCATTACATCAAGAGCCAAATTTATATAGCGCAAATACCATGTTTGAAGTTGCTGAATTAATTGGAAAGACTTTGCGTAAGGTACTCGAGGATGTTACGACTGATACTCAGGAACAGATGAACTACTCGTGTAGTATTTTGGTGTGTGGGCAGATACAGGGTGAGGAAATGCAACTGTATAATGTCTATCCACAAGGTAATTTTATCTGTGCGACTACCGATACCCCATATTTCCAGATTGGTGAAAGTAAGTATGGAAAGCCAATTTTAGATCGTGCACTGCACTATACGATGCCATTAGATGATGCGTTACGTTGCAGTTTGATCTCTTTTGATTCAACATTAAGGTCTAATGTTTCTGTCGGATTGCCTTTAGACGCGTTGGTTTATCATAAAGATAGTTTTAAAATTCCTGAAGGGAAACGCATCCGAGAAGATGATCCTTATTTTACTCAGATTAGTAAGCAATGGTCTGAAACCTTACGCCGTGGACTTCAAGAGTTGCCAAAGCCTACGGCTGATTATGGTTTGTAATCATATAAGAAAAAATCCAAGCAAAGGCTTGGATTTTTTATCTGTTTTAAATCACTTTTCGAATGGGTCTATTACTTAACCGACATAATAATTCGTAACCAATCGTGCCATTTGCCGCAGCGACATCATCGACCAAACGAGATTTGCCCCAAAGCTCGACTTTAGTGCCGATCTCTGCCTGAATATGAGTGACATCAATCGCAATCATATCCATGCTGACACGTCCGATCATGGGAACTAACTGCTGATGAATCGCCACAAAATTTGGTTTGATATATGCTCTTGGATAACCATCACCATAGCCAATTGAGACAATGGCAATATTCATAGGCTGTGTTGCTGTAAACGTTGAACCGTAACCTACAGATTCACCTTGTTGAATAGAATTAAGCGCAATAATTTCTGCACTAAAGGTCATTACAGGCTTTAAATCGAGTTCATCTACATTTTTGTCAGCAAATGGACTTGCACCATAAAGCATGATACCTGGGCGAACAAAATCGAAATGCAATTCAGGATATTTATAGATCGCAGCGGAGTTACAGCATGATGCTAAGATAGGGGCGCATGCTTCTTTGACATGGAGAAATTGTTGCTTTTGTTGTTCATTTAAAGGGTGATCGGCATCTGCATTGGCAAAATGCATAGTAAGGACACAGCTAAAGCCTTCTGATTTTAAACGTTGAATGACATCGATAATTTCAGTCACTTTAAAGCCTAAACGGTTCATTCCGCTATTTAGCTTTACCCACACTTTTAAGCCCAAGGCATTATAAGCTTGTTTATGCTGAATCAACCATTCAACTTGTTGACTTTGATGAATCAGGCATTCGAGTTTGTGCTCAATTACTTGTTGCATTTCGTCTTCTGAAAATATGCCCTCAATCAAAGTGATGGGTTGAGAATATCCCAGTTGCCTGATCTCTAAAGCTTCTTCTAAACAGGCGACACCAAAGGCGTCTGTGGCATCCAAGGCGGCTAAACAGTCTTTAACTCCATGTCCATAAGCATTTGCTTTGACCATACTAACAATTTGTGAATGTGGAGCAAGTTGTTTAACGCGGTTTAAATTATATTGTAGTGCATCACTATCAATATAAACTGTTGCTTGGCGCACCCTGATTTCTCCTTTGGGTCGACATGGAAAGTTTTTAAGGCAGATCAATAACCGAGGGATTATTCCTCGTCATCGTATTGAGCATAGAACTCAGGTGAAAGGTTACTAAAGCGAGTGTATTGACCTTCAAAGGCAAGACGAACTGAACCAATTGGACCATTACGTTGTTTACCGATAATAATTTCGGCTGTACCAGCTTCTTTAGACTCTTTGTTATAGACTTCATCACGATAAATAAACATGATCAAGTCGGCATCTTGCTCGATTGCGCCTGATTCACGTAAGTCTGACATGACAGGGCGTTTATTTGGTCTGTTCTCCAAACTACGGTTAAGCTGAGACAGGGCAATGACAGGGCATTGCATTTCTTTAGCTAGTGCTTTTAAGCTTCGAGAAATCTCCGAAATCTCACCCACACGGTTATCGCCCATACCCGGCACTTTCATTAACTGTAAGTAGTCGACCATGATACAGCCGATTTTTCCATCATGCATTTTGGCAATACGTCGCGCACGTGCACGAAGTTCAGTTGGTGGTAGGGCAGAGGAATCATCAATATAGAGGTGCATTTCTTGTAATTGAAGAATAGTTCCTGTGACTTTGGTCCATTCATCTGCATCGAGATTACCTGAACGTAGATGACCCTGATGGACTTTACCCATTGCTGAGATCAAACGCATAGCAATCGAGTCTGCTGGCATCTCCATTGAGAATACGAGAGCAGGTAAGCGGTTGTATTGCAGTACACTTTCAACTAAGTTCATGGCGAAGGTGGTTTTACCCATCGAAGGACGGGCTGCAACAATAATCAAATCCCCAGGTTGCATACCTGAGGTTTTATTATCTAACTCTAAGAAACCTGTGGTTAAACCTGTAATATTGCCGTCTAATTTAGAAAGTTCATCGAGTTTAGAAATCACATCAGCAGTGACAGAGCTAATCGATTTTGGCCCTGAATCTTTCTTGTTATTATTATGCTGTTCGGCCAAAGAGAAAATACTGGTTTCGGCTAAATCTAGGATTTCACTGACAGGGCGACCTTTGGTGTCATAAGCATTTTGCAAAATATCACTACTGACTTTAATCATTGCGCGTAGTGTTGAAAATTCTTTAATTTTATTGGCGTAGATTTCAAGATTGTAAAAGCTTGAAGGTGAATCTGCCATCAATTGCATTAAATATTCTTCACCACCAATTGCATCAAGCAGGTTTTGTTTGAGTAACCAATCATTGACCAATACAGCATCATAAGGCGAGTTTTCTTGCGCTAGTTTTTCGATGGCACGATAAATATATTTATGACGTGTTGCATAAAAATCATTTTCTTTCAGTAAATCGCTAACTTGTTCAAATGATTCGGCAACCGTCATTAATGCCGCTAGCACAGCTTGCTCAATTGCGAGATTGTGCGGTGGTGTACGAAATTCTTTTAATTGACCTGAGTCACTCACTTTACTCTCTGTGTTTGGAGAATTTTTCGTAAAATTGGCATTCGCCTGTGACATAACAAGACCTAATAAAAAGATGAAACTGTAACGACTGACTATCTTAATCCAAATGGACGCAGACAGGAGAATTTAATTGGAAGAAAATTGTTTAATTGCTGGAAAAGTAGGGTGTACTAAAATATAAAATTTTAGGCATAAAAAAAGAGCATGTAAAAACATGCTCTTTTCTTTGCAGAAATTACTCAGATACGATAGTAACGAGAACTTCAGCAACAACATCATGATGCAATTGGATTGCGATGTTGAATTCACCAGTGTGACGAAGCGCACCGTTTGGTAAACGAACTTCTGCACGATCTACTGCTAGACCAGCGTTCGTTAAAGCGTCAGCGATATCACGAGTACCGATAGAACCGAAAAGTTTACCTTCATCACCAGCTTTCGCAGTGATAACGATATTTACTTCGTTCAATTGTTCAGCACGTGCATTCGCAGCAGCTAAAATAGCAGCTTCTTGTTTCTCAAGTTCAGCACGACGAGCTTCAAATGCAGCAGTATTTGCTTCAGTTGCAGCTACAGCTTTACCTTGAGGGATCAAGAAGTTACGACCGTAACCAGCTTTAACTGATACTTTGTCGCCTAATTTACCAAGGTTCTTAATGCGTTGTAATAAGATAACGTCCACAGCTCACCTCACTTACTTATGGTTGTCAGTGTACGGAATCAAAGACAAATAGCGAGCTTGTTTAATAGCTAACGCTAATTGACGTTGATAACGAGCTTTAGTACCTGTAATACGGCTAGGAACAATCTTGCCGTTTTCAGTGATGTACTGTTTTAAAGTGTCGATATCTTTGTAGTCGATGTACGCAACATTCTCAGCTGTAAAGCGGCAGAACTTGCGACGACGGTAAAAACGTGCCATTGAGGTTCTCCTTATTCAGCTTCTTGAATTGCTTGTTGTGCTTCTTCACGTTGAGCTTTACGCGCACGTTTCTCTTCAGCACTCTTAGCAAGTAAAGATTCTTCAGTAATTGCGTGTTCACGACGGATGATGATGTTACGAATGATTGCATCGTTATAACGGAACAATTCTTCTAACTCATCAAGAGTCGTTTGACCACATTCAACATTCATAAGAATGTAGTGTGCTTTGTGAATCTTGTTGATTGGGTAAGCCAATTGGCGACGGCCCCAATCTTCTAAACGGTGAATTTGACCTTCAGCTTCTTTGATCTGAGAGATATAGCGTTCAACCATACCTACAACTTGATCGCTTTGGTCTGGGTGTACCAATAGTACGATTTCGTAGTGACGCATTGTCAGCTCCTTACGGTTTAAGCAGCCCCCAACTAAAAAGTCAGAAGCAAGGAGTCATAACTAAAAAGTTATGTCGCAAATTGCGAAGCTGGGATTTTAGACACATTTCATTTAAATCGCAAGTAAATTCATGTTTTAGATCGAAGTAAAAAGATGATATAGCCTTTAAAATGAGGGTCATTAAAATCGTTTGAGCTATTTTGACGTAACCCATTTTGTACAAAACCGATTTTATAAGGCAGTTGCATTGCAGAGATACGTTTTAAATATTGTGGGTAATTGGGAATGGTGGTTGTACCTTGATAGGTTTGGATCACAAGTTCACTGATATTATTTCTCAAAATAGTTAAAGTTTTCTGATCCTTAAAATTTGTCCAGTCCAGTAATCCTGTAATGCTAAGTTGATAAGAGTGAGGGAGTCTTTTTCTGAAACTTTCTAGAAAAAGGGCATATTCTTTTAAATCATGGGTTCGACTGTCGAAATCAATTTGAATTCCCTGAACTTGATTCCCTTGATTTCTCCAATGTTCTAAACGTTTGAAAACAGTTTGATAGTTTTTTTCGTTCCAAGCCAGATGATGTGTGCGAAAAACTAACCAAATTTTCTGACGGGGTAATTTCAGTATGGATACGCCTTGCGGTGTGAAAGTTGAAATCTGTTTTGATTTGGAATAACGGATTTCACCTTGTAAAATATACAGTTCCTTCGCATGAACCAGATAAGGGGTTGTCTGAATATCACCCCAAATCCAGAAAGAAGCAAAATCATTGGCATCAACTTTTGAAGTTGCTGATTGTGTCGGTTGGCAGGCATTCAGGCTAAAAACCAGAAAAATACAGAAAACCGTTTTAAGCAACTTCATGGCTAAAAGTTACCAATAATATTTAAGTGATTTTGCCCAAGTACTGTTTGGATAGTCTCTTTTGATCTGGTCATACCATTGTTTACGAACTGGCTTACTCACTTCTGCATCACCACAATCATTGATTCCACTGGGTGCATAACATTGAATCGAACGATATAAGGCATAGGCGTGTAAATCATCTTTACTGGATGATTTTAGAATGTCTTTATATACCTGACCACGGGAAAATATTTTTCCTGAAAAACTGGATTGTTGCTGTTCACCATAAGCCAACTGTTGTAGTGAATAACCTTGTTCACTACGGAAATATTCTCCTAAGCAAACATTTAATAATGAATCTTTAGGTGCTTGAGCCAATTGATTAACTAAAGTCTCTAAATTTGAGCATTTTAGGTGTGGTGTAATGTGTGCTCCATTCCAAATGAAATTAGAAAAATCTGGCTTATTCTTCAATTGTTCATTGCCACTGTTATAACCCTTATATTGCATGGCATTTTTGGGCATAAAAGCATAGCTTTGTTTAAACAATTCGAATTGTTGATGTACTAAGCTTTTACTCAGAAGGGTGTAGATCGCAGCTTGTTTTTGATTGATATTGCTTTGATCAGATTGAATAATTTTTTGCAAACTGTTTGTATTTGCGATTTGAGTAATAAAATTTCTCTGCAGGTTCGGCTGAGTAATTTGAGCTTTTTTTCCAATAAATGCTGAATAGTCCTGTTTTATTGCCAAATGGTTGGATAATGCTGTTTCAAATAAACTACGTTGATAGCTGTCTTTGGCCTGTGTAAGTTCCTGATGCCAATATTCTTCAGCATTTTGAGGTTGTCCAATTTTTTCTAAAATTTGTCCTCTCAAAAAAGTTTGGCTTAACTGCAAATAACTACCATTTTTAGCATTTGCTTTAGCTAAGTAATTTTGAGCTTCTTGAGCTTTATTTTGAACAAAAAATAAGTGAGCAGCTTGTAAATACTGAAATAATTCAGGCTGGGTTCTGAAAAAATCTTTTTGTGCATTCAGTTGTGCCCAAGAAATCGAATGATAATTCTCAGAATTCGATTCACGCATATGCATCAAATCATATACTGCCAAAAAGAAAGGGTCTTTTAGATTGCTCAGATTAAAAGCTGAGCTATCGAACACTCGGCGATCAATTTCGGCGGGAAGTTCACTCATTTCCAAATTATAAAATTTTGATGTCGGATTTTTAAGTTGCCAGACAATTTCATTAACCAATAAATCTTGGCGTTTTGAAAGCCAAAAACCACGACGCATAAAACCACGCGCACTCGCGATATATTGCCCATTTGGATAGGCTTTTAAATAAACCGTAATATGATCTAAAAATTGTTTAAGTAAATTTTGATTGATATTGTCCAGATATACATCACCATATTGATCCACACCTGTTGTATAGGCTGAGTTGAGGCTGGTACGAATCAGCATATATAGTGCAGTTTCTTTTAGCCATGTATCCTCAACAGTACTTAATACCGTATAAATTTTGGTCGCTGCTGAATAATTGCTATTATAAAACAGAATGCTCGCATTTAAATAAGAAGCATATTGACGTGTTGTGATTGACCAATTTGGATTAATCGCAATCAATTCAATTTTGTCACCACACTGATTCATTTTCTTGCGTTCAGAAATCAAAATTTGCTTTTCTAGATTTGGAATCGCTTTATTATTTTGTACTTGTGTATTAAAAGTTTGATTACCTGAATCAAAGCTCGTACAACGTTCGTCAAAAACGGTGTCATTTCTTTCTAATCGTTTTCTTTGATTTGGCAATTTATTCTGAGTCAGAGATGACAGATTCGCTGCATCAAAAGGTACCGTTCCATATACCGCATCCCATAAATTGGCATCAGCTGTCATCGGCTTAATTGTCGCAAGCCCTAAGTCGCTGAGTAATAATGTCATATTGGTTTGACTATCATTTGCTGGATATAACACAGGAAGATTGCTACAGCCGTTTAAATTTTTGTCATTTATGGCAAGGTTTGGCTCGCAAAATTGCTCTACACCAGCATAGGTGATTGGGCTATAGCAAATGACCAGTGAAAGCGAAGAATAGACAATTGATTTGAATATAAATTTATTTTGTAGTTTCATTTAGGCAATAAAGGGTGAAATGTTTTTATTGCACGAAATGATAACAACTGAAGTGGGGAATAAAAAGACAGAGAAGTCTCTATCTTTTTAAAAAATAGGGAGGAAGGGTGCAGGGCTTTTAAATGTAAAGCTAAAGCTCAAACTAATCACAGTAATTAAGATTACTGAAAAAAGGAAAAAGCGTTTTGCCCAAAGCTGATCATCTTCAGCTTTAAATCCTAAAATACCAATGTAAAACCAGTAAATACAAAGTGCATTACAGATGACCAAGAAAATAATATTGGTATATCCATATATATACAAAGCATTCATCGCAATAGTGAATAAAATCACATAGATCAGCGATTCGATTTTAGTTCTATGAATAGAACGTGCAACAGGTAAAATAGGCACACCTGCGTTTTTGTAATCTTCAAAACGATAAATCGCAATTGCCCATGAATGCGGCATTTGCCATAAGGCATATGCAATAAAAATGAGAAGAGCAGCCATATCGAAATGATGACTTACAGCCGTATAACCAATAACAGGTGGACTCGCTCCAGAAATACTACCAATCACGGTTTGGTGGATCGTGGTACGTTTTGTCCACAAACTATAAAAACCGACATAGACGACAAAACCAATGACTGCGAATAAAAATGCATAGGCATTCACATAGAACCAGAGCATGCTAAAACCAATCACACCTAATACAAGAGCATAAAACATTGCAATAGAAGGAGATATGGTTTTCTTAACAAGAGCACGATTCATTGTGCGTTGCATTTTTTGATCGATGTCTTGATCAATAACATTATTGACTACACAACCAGAAGCAACCACAAAAGTTGTTCCAAGTAATGTAATTAATAATAAGAGGAAGTCTATAGAGCCTTGGGCGGCTAAAAAGAAGCCGCCCAAGGTGGTAATAAAATTACCAAAGAGAATTCCTGGTTTAGTCAGGAATAAATACTTTTTCCACATGACAATCAGTTTAGATCATCATGTTGTAGTGTAGGTAATTCATAATCCACACAGAGCCGACTAGAAGTACAGCAATACATAAGATTGTGTAGATAAATGCAATAAGGTTCCAGCGTTGTTCAGATGATGTATTCATGTGTAAGAAATACACAAGTTGTACGATTACCTGAGCAACAGCAGCGATTGCAATAACAGTAACTAAGATGCCACGGCTAAATCCGCCCGACATCACCATCCCGAATGGGATGATGGTGAGGATAACAGATAGGATAAACCCAACAGTGTATTGCTTAAAGTTACCGTGTGATGCACCTGCAGCATTATGGTCATGACCACTCATTAGAGAACTCCCAGTAAGTAAACGACGCTGAATACACAGATCCAAACGATGTCAAGGAAGTGCCAGAACAAGCTTAAGCAAGCAAGACGACGTGTATTCGGTAGTGTCAAACCATTCTTTTTGATCTGATACATCAATACTAACATCCACACTAAACCAGAAGTTACGTGAATACCGTGTGTACCAACTAAAGTAAAGAATGCTGATAAGAATGCACTATGAGTCGGACCGTGGCCAGCATGTACAAGGTGATGGAATTCATAGATTTCCATACCAATAAACGATGCACCAAATAAGAAAGTAATGAATAACCAAGTAATCACTTGGTTTACATTCTTTTTATAAGATGCAAGAACTGCAAATCCGAATGTTACCGAAGAGATCAAGAGGGCAAAAGTTTCGGTTAATACAAAACCTAAAGAATCACCAAAAAGATCTTTCGCACTTGGAGTACCAGGCGGAATATGACTGCTTAATACAGCGAACGCAATGAAGAGTGATCCGAAAAGAATCAAGTCACTCATCAAGTATGTCCAGAAACCAAAGACCGTTAAGTCTGTGTCATCGTGCTCGTGATGACCGTCATGACCGTGGTTGTCGTGATGAAGTACTTCAGCCATTTCCTTAGTCCTTCTTCAAGTGTTTTTCAAGTAACGCATAGCGTTCATTTTCAATACGTTCAACTTCTGCAGCAGGTACGTAGTAATCAACATTCTTAGTGAATGAGCTTACGATCAAGCTAACAACTGAAGCAACGAATGAAACAACGACTAGCCACCAAATATGCCAGATCAATGCAAAACCAAGAACAGTAATGAACATTGCAATGACAAAACCAGCAGCACGATCAGTCGGCATGTGGATGTCTTCATATTTAGTGTTACGTGCATATGCTACGCCATTTTCTTTGTCAGTCCAGAAACGGTCAACGCCGCTAGCTTCTGGTACATGTGCAAAGTTATAGAATGGAGCAGGAGATGACGTAGACCATTCAAGTGTACGACTATCCCAAGGGTCGCCTGTGTAGTCCATGTTGTCTTTACGTTGTAAGAAACCAACGATGATTTGCATTAAGAAACATGCAATACCAATAGCAACAAGAACGGCACCAAATAATGCGATCGCTAAGTATGGATCCCATTCTGGGTTGTCATATGTATTCAAACGACGAGTCATACCCATGAAACCAAGGATATAAAGTGGCATGAATGCAAAATAGAAACCGAAGAACCAGAACCAGAACGCAGCTTTACCCCATGCTTCGTTGAGCTTCCAACCAAACATTTTCGGCCAGTAGAAGATGATGCCAGCAAACATACCAAACACCACACCACCGATAATTACGTTATGGAAGTGAGCGATCAAGAAGAGTGAGTTGTGTACAAGGAAGTCCGCAGGCGGAACAGCCATAAGTACACCAGTTAAACCACCAATACCGAATGTTACTAGGAAGCCAAGCGTCCATAACATTGGAGTAGTAAAGGTGATGCGACCTTTATACATCGTGAATAACCAAGAGAAGATTTTCACACCTGTAGGAATCGCAATAACCATGGTCATGATACCGAAGAACGCGTTAACGTTCGCACCAGCACCCATGGTGAAGAAGTGGTGAAGCCATACAACGAACGCAAGTACAGTAATCGCGATAGTTGCATACACCATAGACTTGTAACCGAACAACGCTTTACGAGAGAAGGTTGCAACGATTTCTGAGTATAAACCAAATGCTGGTAATACCAAGATATATACTTCAGGGTGACCCCATGTCCAGATCAAGTTCACGTAAAGCATTGGGCTACCGCCAAGCTCATTAGTGAAGAAATGGAAACCGAAGTAACGGTCTAAAGTAAGCATTGCAAGCGTACCTGTTAATACAGGGAATGATGCAATGATTAATACAGCCGTACACAGTGAAGTCCATGTGAAAATAGGCATGTCCATTAATTTCATGCCAGGTGCGCGCATTTTAATGATGGTAACAAAGAAGTTAACACCAGATAAAAGCGTACCTAAACCTGAAACTTGCAGTGCCCAAATGTAGTAGTCAACACCTACACCTGGTGAATATTGGATACCTGAAAGAGGAGGGTATGCCATCCAACCAGTCGCAGCGAATTCACCTAAAACAAGTGAAGCCATCATCAAACCAGCAGCACCCGCAAATAACCAGAAGCTTAAAGAGTTCAATAATGGGAATGCTACGTCACGAGCACCGATTTGCAATGGAACAGAAATGTTCATCATACCTACAACGAGACCCATAGCCACGAAGAAGATCATGATTACACCGTGTGCTGTAAAGATCTGATCGTAATGGTCTGGATGTAAGTAACCTTCACCACCGCCTTTAGCGAGGAAAAGTTGTAAACGCATCATGATCGCATCGGCGAAACCACGCAGAAGCATGACTACTGATACGATGATATACATGATACCAATTTTCTTATGGTCTACTGATGTGAACCATTCGTTCCATAAGTATCCCCATTTTTTGAAATAGGTAATACCGCCTAGAACTGCAATGCCACCAAGAGCCATCATGACCATGGTAACGAGTACAATCGGCTCTGTTGGAATAGAATCCCAGCCTAATTTGCCAAAAATCATATCCATGTCTTATTCCCCTTGAGCAGCGTGTTCAGCTGCAGCATGAGTTTCTGCTGTTGCATGTCCAGCAGCAGAGTGGTCAGCACCGTGATAATTACTCATGTAGTGGTTGATAATTGTTTCAAACAATTTTGGCTCAACTGAAGAGTAATAAGTCACAGGGTGTGGCTTGTTCGGGAACGGTTTCATAGCTTCAGCTTTAGCAAGTGCTTCTTCATCACCAGCAGCCTTAGCACGGTTTACAAGAATTTCGATCTGATGTTTAGAACGATCGCCATCTTTAAGTGTCGCTAATTCAGCTTGGTCAAGTGTACCTTTTTGAATTGCTTCAGCATTGATACTTGTACCATTACCCGCTTTAACAGCTTCTACCCATTGTGCAAACTCTGGTTCAGTTACACTATGTGCCTTGAAGCGCATTTGTGAGAAACCGTAACCTGAATAGTTAGCTGAGAAACCACGGAATACACCTGGTTCATCTGCTAAAAGGTGAAGATGAGTTTGCATACCCGCCATTGCATAGATCTGACCACCTAACTGTGGTATGAAGAACGAGTTCATCGTAAAGTTAGAAGTAATCTTAAAGCTTACAGGCGTTTTTTCTGGGAAGCGTACTTCGTTTACCGTTGCAATGTTTTGCTCAGGATAGATAAAAATCCATTTAAATTGTTCAGCGATGGCTTGAACAGTTAAAGGCGCTTTATCTGACTCTAACGGACGGTAAGGGTCGTACTTGTGGGAACCCCACCAAGTTAACCAAGCTAAAATACCAATAATAATGACAGGAACACCCCAAACAACGATCTCAATTGTCGTAGAGTGTGCCCAAGTAGGTTTATAGTCTGCATCTTTATTCGATGCGCGATATTGCCAACCAAACCATAATGCCATGATAATTGATGGAATCACCACCAATAGCATTAGATAGATCGCAGTCATCATCAGGCTACTTTGACCTTGACCTACTGGACCTTTATTGTTTAGTAGTACCATATCACCGCCACACCCTGTCAAGAGCGCAGCCATCGTTGATAAAGACAATACAGCTAAAATCGTTTGTCTCATTTTACAACCTCGGTGAAGAGTCCCATTCCCTAATTTAAATTATGGGATAGCGATTAAAGTGTCGCATGATTGATAAGAATTTTTTGTGAAATGCTTAGCAATCATGCGACACCGCTACGTTGTTGGGCATTATGCCTCATATTGAAAAACTAAGCTACATCTAACACAGTCAGAAATACTTGTTTTGAAACCTGATTTATTTTGTAGGAATTGTTGTTGAAATGTGTGTTTTTTCTATAAATATCAATTTTATAGAGCAAAAAAGAGGAATAAATCCTCTTTTGCTTAGTTAATTAAAAATTATTGCTTTACGACCTTAGTTTTTGCCAATTTATCGTGCAAAGTTTGGCGATTTTTATTAAATGCAAAGAAAGCATAATCGATAATGGTAATAAATGGCATAAACAATAAATTCAGAATGATAAATAAAGCACTTCTCAACCAAAAAGCTCTAATCGTATTGACTGCCGTATGTGTTTCAGCATCTACGATTTTAATTTTGGTTATTTTTTTACCAATGCTTTGTCCAGACTTCGCAATTAAAAAAGCTTGCAGCATCAGCATTAGGATCAAGTAAACAAAAATACTCATCCATGCTTCATTTGGAATAAGCTGCATAAGTTGATGCTGCAACTCAACTGCTTCACTTGAAGCGACTTGGCTTGCTTGTAATTGCTTTTGAATTTTAAATAATTCTGTGTACTGGCTTTCGTTAAAGAAAAAAGATGGTATAGCAGCCATCGGAAGCCAAAGTGTTAAGTCAATCACCTTAGCGAGTGCACGAGAATGAAATGAGGCGAGTTCAGATGTTTTTTGTTCAACTTTAATTTTAAAAGTTGACTGCTCAGTTTGATTGTTAATTTGATGATTGAATGATGAATAACCTACAGGTTCGTAGACAAGTTTTCCTTGAGTGAGTTCGCCAAGAGTTTTCCATTCACTCATACCTTCGTGCCAAACCAAGTCTGTAAGTAATACTTGTTGGCTAGAAAGCATTTGGTTCAGTTGGTCTAAACTATAAGGTCCAGCTTGTTGGTTATTACGAGCCAAGTAAATTTGCATAATTAAAAATTCTCAATGACTAAAGATGAAAAAAGACCCTACGAAAGGGCCTTTTTTTAAAAAGACTAGGCTTTCTTGATTTGTTCTTCAGCAAGGAAGAACCAAGTATCAAGCACTGAGTCAGGGTTAAGTGACACAGATTCAATACCTTGTTCCATGAGCCATTTAGCAAGGTCAGGGTGGTCTGAAGGACCTTGACCACAAATACCAACGTATTTTCCTGCTTTACGGCATGCATGAATTGCCATAGAAAGAAGGGCTTTAACCGCTGGATCACGCTCATCAAATAAATGAGATACGATACCAGAATCACGGTCAAGACCAAGTGTTAATTGTGTTAAGTCATTTGAACCAATTGAGAAACCATCAAAATGTTCAAGGAACTGTTCAGCCAATAAAGCATTGGTTGGAAGCTCACACATCATAATGATTTTGAGGCCATTTTCACCACGTTTTAAACCATTTTGAGCAAGCAACTCAATCACACGTTTTGCTTCAGACACTGTACGCACGAATGGAATCATGATTTGAATATTGGTTAAACCCATTTCATCACGGGCTTTCTTCAAAGCACGGCACTCAAGCTCAAAACAGTCACGGAAGTTGTCAGATACGTAACGACTTGCACCTCGGAAACCCAACATCGGGTTTTCTTCTTCTGGCTCGTATAATTTACCGCCGATTAAGTTTGCATATTCATTTGACTTAAAGTCAGACATACGAACGATGACTGGTTTTTCAGCAAATGCAGCTGCAAGTGTTGAAATACCTTCAACTAACTTTTCTACATAGAATTCGATTGGCGAAGAATAACCTGATGTACGTGTCATTACAGCAGCACGCGTTTCACGTGGTAGGCTGTCAATATTGAGAAGCGCTTTAGGATGTACACCGATCATACGGTTAATGATGAATTCAAGACGTGCAAGACCAATCCCTTCATTTGGAATTTGAGCAAAGTCGAATGCACGGTCTGGATTACCAACATTCATCATAATCTTAAATGGAAGTTTTGGCATTGAGTGAATTGAGTTACGTTGCACCTCAAAATCTAATGCGCCTTCATAGATAAAGCCTGTATCACCTTCAGCACATGAAACAGTGACTTCTTGACCATCGGTTAATACTTCTGTTGCATTACCACAACCCACGATTGCAGGTACACCTAACTCACGTGCAATGATTGCAGCGTGACAAGTACGGCCACCACGATTGGTCACAATCGCTGCGGCGCGTTTCATTACTGGCTCCCAATCTGGGTCAGTCATGTCTGATACAAGTACATCACCGTCTTGTACTTTATCCATCTCTTTAATCGAGGTTACAACACGAACTTTACCAGAACCAATGCGTTGACCAATTGAACGACCTTCACAGATGACAGTGCCACGTTGTTTTAATAGGTAACGTTCCATTGTGCCGACATTTTGACGGCTTTTAACAGTTTCAGGACGTGCTTGAACGATGTAGATTTGACCATCATCACCATCTTTCGCCCATTCGATGTCCATTGGCGAGCCGTAATGTTGTTCAATAATCAATGCTTGTTTAGCAAGTTCATGTAATTCATGATCATTTAATGCGAATTGTTGACGCTCTGGTTTTTCAACATCAACCACAACAACGGATTTACCTGCAGCGCCTTCTTCACCATAAATCATTTTTTGGTGTTTAGAACCGAGATTGCGGCGTAAGACTGAGTGTTTACCTGCATTTAACAATGGTTTTGACAAATAGAATTCGTCAGGGTTGACAGCTCCCTGAACAACCATTTCACCCAGACCGTATGATGCGGTAATAAATACCACATCACGGAAACCAGATTCTGTGTCAAGCGTAAACATTACACCTGCAGCACCAGTCTCTGAACGAACCATACGTTGTACACCCGCAGATAGGGCAACAACACTGTGTTCAAAACCTTGGTGTACACGGTACGCGATGGCACGGTCATTATAAAGCGAAGCAAAAACTTCTTTAATCGCGATAAGAACGTTATCAATTCCGCGAATATTTAAGAAAGTTTCTTGTTGTCCTGCAAAAGAAGCATCAGGTAAATCTTCAGCAGTCGCAGAAGAGCGTACAGCAACAGCGATGTCTGGATTACCGTTTGAAAGTGCTGTAAATGCGTCACGAATTTCTTGTTCTAAATTAGCAGTAAGTGGGGTATCAACGATCCATTTACGGATTTTAGCGCCTGTCTCTATAAGTGCGTTTACATCATCAACATTTAGCTGCTCAAGTTCAGCCTGAATTCGAGCATTTAAGCCGCTTTGATCCAAGAACTCACGATAGGCAGCAGCAGTTGTTGCAAAGCCACCAGGTACCGATACACCAGCATTGGATAAATGGCTGATCATTTCACCCAAAGATGAGTTTTTCCCACCTACGAGTTCGACATCGTGTTTCCCTAATTTTTCCAGACCGATTACGCGCGCTTCCAAAGTATTTACTCCACTTTTTTTGCAGTATGAATGACCATCATTGGTATGAAATTATACGAATGTGCTTAGATTTAGTATTTTACTAAGCGACAGTCATGTTAGATGAGTTTACTATAAAGATTATAGAGCACTAAGACAAATGTTTAAGGAGAATTTTGATGCCCGAAAGTAAACAAATTAAACGGAGTGTATTTTTTATTTCGGATGGTACTGCAATTACCGCAGAAACCCTTGGACATTCACTACTTGCGCAATTTCCGAATGTCGATTTTGATATTCATATTATGCCTTATATTACCACTGAAGAAGCTGCAATGAATGTGGTGGTTGACATCAATGGATGCCAATCAAGAGATGGATGTTTACCACTTGTTTTTGACACATTGGTAGACCCACATGTTCGTGAAATTATTAATACAGCTAAAGCCGTAAATTTGGATGTTTTCGAGGGATTAATTAGTAAACTTGAGCAAGAGTTGGGTACACCACCAACAACTTTAGTTGGACAGACCCATGCTGTAACAGATTCTGAATCTTATAAGGCTCGTATTGATGCAGTACATTTTGCATTAGACAATGATGATGGTGCTCGAACTCGTCATTATGATAAAGCTGACTTGATTTTAGTTGGCGTTTCTCGATCTGGGAAAACACCAACCTCGATTTATTTATCATTACAGTTTGGAATTCGTGTTGCGAACTATCCCTTAACTGAAGAAGATTTAGATGATAATCGTCTACCTGCTGTGCTACGAGCACATAAAAATAAGCTCTTTGGTTTAATGATTGATGCTGAGCGATTGGTCGCTATTCGTAGCGAACGAAAAGCCAATAGTCGTTATGCAAGTTTTAGTCAGTGCCAAATGGAATTACGTGCCATAGAGGGTATTTATATTTCTGAAGGTATTAAGTATTTGAACGTCACTGAAATGTCGATTGAAGAAATTTCAACGCGTATTTTACAGTTGACTGGTTTAAAACGTCGTATTGGCTAAATAGTATCTTTAAATGAGAAGCGTAGAGGATGGGCTACGCTTTTTTATTTTGAAGAAATAAGATTGGGAACCTCATAAAGCAGCGCTTGATGCCATTCAGGTCGATTTTGACTGTAAAAACCATGAAAGCTCGGATGAGACACTTGATTATATCCGTACAGACAAAAGCTTGAAGAATAATATTGATATTATGTTGCTGGATAAAAACTATAAACCTCAAGGAAAGTATCTACGTTACTGCAAAAAAAATACCTCCTATCAATACATGGGCGTGATGAAATAAGCATTGCGGAACGAGGCAATGCTTATTTGAAAATAGGATTGCCTACTGGTTTTTTAGCTCCATGAGCAAGCTAAAGTTTTCCAGACGTTTTTGTGTATCGTAAATATCACAGGTGAAGATAAACTCATCTACATCATATTGCGCGGCAATTTTTTCCAGTCCTGTTTTGACAGTTTCCTGTGAACCAATTTGAGCCATTGCATAGAAATTCTGGATGGCGAGTTGCTCAGCGCTGCTTGCCAGACCTTGTATTGATTCAGTTGGCGGTTTGAGTTTTAGACTGTGCCCCCGAATCAGGTTTAAAATACGCTGATAAGAACTGGTAGCTAAATATTGTGCTTCTTCATCAGTTGCCGAAATGACTGTTGGTACGCCCATTGACACATAAGGTTTATCAAGATATTCAGATGCTTGAAAATTCTCACGGTAAATTTCGATTGCTTGACCTAACATACGTGGAGCGAAATGTGATGCAAAAGAATAGGGAAGTCCCAACTTTGCAGCAAGCTGTGCGCTAAACAGACTTGAACCTAGCAACCAGACAGGTACATGAGTGCCTTGACCTGGAGTGGCAATAATTTTCTGGTTGGGCTGTGGGTCTTTAAAATATTGCAAAATTTCCATTACATCCTGAGGAAATTGATCTTCGGTTTCTTGACGCCCGCGTCGTAATGCACGCATCGTCATTTGATCAGTTCCTGGAGCACGCCCCAAACCAAGTTCAAAACGATTTGGATAAAGTGTTGCTAGAGTCCCGAATTGTTCTGCAACAACTAATGGTGCATGATTAGGTAACATGATGCCACCAGAACCTAAGCGAATTTTGTGTGTATTTGCTGCGATGAATCCTAGTAAAACTGCCGTTGCAGAACTCGCAATTCCATCCATATTGTGATGTTCAGCTAACCAGAAACGTTCATAACCAAGCTTTTCAGCGTGTTGAGCAACTTCTAGTGCATGACGAAGTGAAAATTCAATACTTTTATCGTCTCTGACAGGAGCTAACTCCAAAATTGAAAATTTGATTTCTTGTAGTGACTTCATTTTTTAACTCTCAAAATCATATATCGAAATAATACGATATAAGTTTGGTTTTGTATATCGAATATTGTCGATATTTGTTGCGCATTGGATAAAATAAAAAAAGCGCCCGAAGGCGCCAAAAGAGAAAGTGTTAGGATTTGATGATTAATCTTTATACCAACCACGGTGATAGCCATTATCATGACGGTAATGATGACGAGATTTATAGTATCTACGATCATCATAAGAACGACGGTTGTCGTAACGGCGCTCATCGTAAGAACGACGGTTTTCGTAACGTTCATCGGCATCACGATCTTGACCTACTTTTTGACCTAATACCGCACCACCTGCAGAGCCAAGCGCAGCACCGATATAACCGCCACTCGTTCCACCGACATTACGTCCAACGGTGTAACCACCAACACCACCTAGTCCACCACCAATGGCGGCTTCAGTGCGATCACGTTTATTGCTTGATGCTGCTGCACCACCAGCACCACCAATTGCGGAACCAATCATAGCACCTGTATTACCGCCAAGTTGTTTACCAACTGCTGTACCAACAATACTACCAAGTGCTGAAGTTGCTGCAACACGTGCTGTATTATCTGCATGTGCAACAGTCATCATTGATGAGGTTGCTAAGATGACGCTACATAACCACATATTCGATTTCATGGTGAAACTCCTTATCCATTCTTTTGGACAGTATTCTTTTGCTTGAGACAAATGTAACAGGACTTTTAAGTGAAAATATGGAGCGCAATAGGATGATTGAGAGACTTTGGCGAGAGTTTTGTATATGTTCTATTACAAATGAACAGATTGTGAATAAATTATAAAAAAAAAGAATGAGTATGCTGTAAGCAACGATGCCTAGCTGAATCGAGTACAATAGACTGAGTTTGAGATGAGGATGTAGTTATGCTGTTGGAAAAAATTTTGCAATCGCAAGGCTTTGGTTCAAGAAAGTATTGCCAACAGATAATTAAAAATGGTTCTGTGCAGATTGAAGGACAAGTTTGTGAAAACCCTAAACAGAATATAAATACGGACCAGCTTTGTTTTCAAGTATTTGGCGAAGAATACCAATATCGAGAACATCTCTACATTGTTTTAAATAAACCGAAGGGCTATGAATGTTCACATCAGGCAACGCATCATAAAAGTGTATTTAGCCTACTGCCTGAAATTTTGATTCATCGGGGTATTCAATGCGTGGGAAGACTAGACCAAGATACCACAGGATTATTGTTATTGACTGATGATGGTCAATATTTACAAGCCTTAACCAATCCGCGCAAGCATGTGCCAAAAGTTTATCATGTAACGACTGCCGATCCGATTTCAGCTGAGCAATTAATAGCTTTAGAACAGGGGGTTGAGCTAAGGAATGAAAAAGGTATTTATGCCGCAACCAATCTTCAACTATTTTCCACACATCAATTGACAATGACAATTCATCAAGGTGTTTACCATCAAGTTAAACGTATGCTTGCCGCAGTCGGAAATAAAGTTGAGCTTTTACACCGCCAGCAAATAGGATTACTTGAGCTTCCTGAATTACCAAAAGGTGAATGGATTTATCTTACATCTTCGCAAAAACAATTGAGTCAAAATATTGCTTTAGATATCGAGTAACTATTTTAAAAAACAGTGAAAGGTTTTGAATTCATCATCTTGAATAAATCCCATTTGTTCATAAAGACGGCGAGACTCATAATTATTTTTTTGTGTTTCGAGACTAATTCTTTGTGCATTTTCATGGCGAGCAAAAAGGATTGCGGTGTCAATTAATTGCTTAGCCGATCCTTGTTTTCGATAAGATGGGGTTACATAAACATCATCTAAAATATAATAGGTTTCACAAGAAACAGATGAAAAAGCAAGGTACAGTAAAACAAAGCCTGTGAGCACATCATCTTTAACGTGAATGAAAATGACACTATCTTTATTTTCGAAACGATGTTTTAGAAATTGATAGGATTGTTCAATATTGGATGATGTACCATAGAATTGACGGTATTCATCAAACAAGACAGCAAGTTGGTGAAGATCTTCTTTTGTTGCTCGTTTAACAATCATTCCTGTCTATCCTTGCATTTATAATTTTATTTGGACTATCAGAATAACGAAAAAATTTAAGCTTAAAAAATAAAAACTTGTTTATAAATGCAACATTGTTAAGTTTTGTCACTTTCACCTAACAGTGCATTCAATTCTTCAAATAGATCTTCATGATCGTCTTCAACATGCAAATCTATAGCAGTTGAAGGATCATTTATTGCTGCATTTTTAGATTTACGGAGCTTGAGTAACTGTTCCATATTAATGTTTTGATTTTCAATCGCAAAAGGAATTGATTTCGTCAATACAACTTGTTTAAAGAAAAGACGAACAGCTTGGGCAGGGGATATACCTAACTGCTTAAAAACGGCAAAAGCTTGTTTCTTTTCCTGTGAATCAAGGCGAACTTGATAAACTTCTGTTTTTCGCATACAGAATACGACCAAATATTTTTAATTATCGTCATGTATTCTAAACCATTGCAATGTAATTTCAATATTTCTGAAGTGAAAAAATAGCAATTTTGTCATTACGTTGTATTTACAATATCAATTCAAATTTAGAATTGAAATGCATTTCTTGATTTAAAACGGGATCGATAAAATAAATCTCTTTTGCTAACAACTGGAGCGGTTGTTCAAAGTCATCATCGGCTTTATGTGCGACAACTGGATAAAACGGATCATTTAAAATTGGAATGCCTAAGTAATTAAGGTGCACACGCAATTGATGTTGTTTACCCGTCTTGGGTTTAAGCTGATATTTTGCGTAATGTTGATTGTGTTCTAAAAGCGCTATCAAAGTTTCAGAATTCTGAGGTTTTTCAGAATTAATTTGCATCGTGTAAAACGGCTGACCTTTTTCTAAATGGAGCTGTAATATTTGTGGAAAATGTAATTCAGCTCGATAAGCTGCAATCGCGTGATAGATTTTTTGCACTTTTCGATCTGCAAAAAGTTGTTGGTATATTCCTCGAAGTTCTGGTTTTTTACAGAATAAAACGATGCCCGCTGTTTCGCGATCCAGTCGATGAATCGGGGTTAGATCCTCATATCCAGTTTGCTTTTTTAAACGTACTAATAATGTTTCCTGAACATATTGCCCAGTTGGAGTCATCGTAAGAAAGTGGGGTTTATCAACCACGAGTAAATGTTCATTTTCGTATAAAATCTCATGCTGAAAAGGCACATGAATTTCATGCGCCAGAAAACGATAATAAAAAATATGGGTATTAGGCGTATAGTGGCTTTCTATGTTTAAGATGTCACCATCAGCCGCATAAATTAACTGATCAGCAAAGCGCTGCTGCCATTCACTGGCTTGAATATGCGAGAAGTGTTGGCAAAGATATTCAAAAATGGTAGGTGCCGAAATATTTTGAGGTAAAAAGACTTTACTGGCACTGACACCATTGATCACTGGAGGGATAAAATTTTCAACCGTATTCATATTATTTTGAGTGATGCTGAAGAATGAAAATTTGGGACATATCCATGGTCAAACATTTTTACAAAAGTTTGAGGTGTTAACACAGTAACTATAAGATTTTGAGGTAATTCAATTTTCTTTTGATAGCCATCAAAAGACCAAATCAAATAACAGTTTTCTTTATAAACTACAATCGCTTCAGAAGCATATTCAAAAAAAGTTCCAATAGGCAGTTCTGAAAGATTTGCTTGAAATGTATGCTGCATTTTTTCAGCATTAATTCGATCTTGGTGGATATGTTTATCCATTTCTTTTGCTGAAATTGATATACCTGCGTTGTTGATATTTAACCAGATTTTTTTAAACTCTTGATAACGTTTTCTTTGGCATTCGCCACAGGGACGATGTCCTGCAGATAAAGCTGTGGCTTCATCTAAAAAAAATAATTCTGAATAAGAGTCACCAAAAACTTCTCTTTTAATATTACCGAATGTTGTTAAACAATGAATCCATGACTGTGTTGCCCATTGTTTAATAATCTGTTTGTTCGAGTTATGGAGACGACCGCCACGATTTCCCATCAGCATCGCTTTTTTAGAAGGATGCTGATGCAATTTTCCCCAAGGGTTTACTCTATTTTGTAAGGTCATATTTAAATTCTTGAACGTTTTAAAAAGAAGCAATTCATTTCGGTGCATTAGGCTTTAACGCAGGGCGATGTTATCATAGCGGGTATCCCAATTTTATTCTATTTACCATGTCATATTCAGTGAAATTTACTTTAAATCATGAACAAGACACTCAAAAATTTGCGCAAGTGCTCTCACAACAAGTGCATTCAGGCGTTATATATTTGATTGGTGATTTAGGGGCTGGAAAAACGACATTTACGCGTTACTTTATCCAGAATCTTGGGCATCAAGGTTCAGTAAAAAGCCCAACTTATACCTTGGTTGAGCCATATACCATTCAAGGCAAAGAAATTTTCCATTTTGATTTGTATCGTTTAGATGATCCCTATGAATTAGAACTGATGGGAATTCGTGATTATTTAGAAACCCCAGATGCTTTATTCTTATTTGAATGGCCGTCAAAAGGTGGAGACGAAATACCAAAAGCTGATGTAGTGATTGATATTCAAAAATCGGATGATGAATTGACTCGGTTTGTCACGCTAACCAGTGAATCCGAATCTTTATCTCAAACTTTGCAGGAACAATTGAATGGCGCATGATTCAACTCGTCGTATTCATACTCTTGATGCTGCCTTAGCCAACCAGATTGCTGCGGGTGAGGTGATTGAACGTCCATCATCAGTTGTTAAAGAATTATTAGAAAATGCAATCGATGCTGGCGCAACCGAACTTATTATTCGGGTAGCACAAGGTGGTTCGACCCTGATTGAAATCATTGATAATGGCCATGGAATTCATCCTGAAGATTTACCATTAGCGGTGATGCGGCATGCGACAAGTAAAATTAAAACATCGGAAGACTTGCATGCAATTGTTAGTTTAGGCTTTCGTGGAGAAGCATTAGCTTCGATTGCTGCAGTATCACGTTTGACCTTGACCAGTAGCCAAGATGAACAAGGCGTGGGTTATCAGGTTGAAGTGAATGGAACAGCATTTGATCATCAACAAATACAGGCTGTTGCAGCACAAAAAGGTACACATATTCGTGTACAAGATTTATTTTTCAATGTGCCAGCGCGCCGAAAGTTTTTAAAAAAACCAAGTACAGAATTTGGGCATATCGAAGAAATAGTCCGCCGTTTGGCTTTGACTCATTTTGAAATTCGTTTTGTACTCGAACATAACGATAATATTCGTTTAAATTTGCCGATTGCTGATAGTGGTGAATTACGTTATCAGCGTGTCCAGCAGTTATTAGGTCAACAGTTTATTCAAAATGCATACTGGATCGATGCTGAAAGTATCAATATGCGTTTGTCAGGCTGGTTAGGGCATCCTTCCGACGCACGAGCACAGGCTGACATGCAATATGTGTATGTGAATGGTCGTATTGTCAAAGACAAAACCATTTCGCATGCGTTACGTATGGCCTATGAAGGAATTTTGCATGGTCATCAACATTCCTCTTATTTATTGTTTTTAGAAGTTGATCCTGAAAATATTGATGTGAATGTACATCCAACCAAACATGAAATTCGTTTTTTGAACCAGCGTGAAGTACATGAGTTTGTACGGCATTATGCCAAAGCAACCTTGTCTCAATTTCAAACCGCAACTGCTGATTTAGCACAAGCGATGAAAACAGATGAAGCTGAGGCAGAAAATTTTAATTATCAGCCTCAGCCAAAATACCAAGAACAATTCAATTTACATCGAGCAGTAGCTGAGCCTGAACGACAACCCAATCAGCAGGTTGTTGTTGCGACAGATTTACTCACTGAGTTTAATCAAAGCCGCCCACAGGCAGTACAGTACAATTCAACACCTCAAGAACCACGTTATAATGGCTCTGCACAGTTAAATAATGCACTCAAAAGCTATTTAGCGCCTTTACGTGAAGAAACAGAAGATGGAAATGATCCTGGCCCATCACGTGTAGATGAGTTTCCTTTGGGAATAGCAATCGCACAACTGCATGGCATCTATATTTTAGCGCAAAATACTGAAGGCCTGATCATTGTGGATATGCATGCGGCACATGAACGTATCTTGTTGCAGCAGATGAAGTCGGCATGGGATAAACCTGAATTTTGGACTTCGCAACAACTGCTGATTCCTAAAGTTGTTTCCATTACTCGTATGCAAGCGACTCGCGTTGAAGATTTACAGCCACAATTAGAACGTTTGGGGTTGGAAATTGATCAATACGGCGATGATCAAGTGATTGTGCGTGGTGTGCCTGCTATTTTGCATAAAGCTGACTTTAGTAATTTAATTCCAGAATTATTAAATGATCTTGACCCGAATGATGAAGCCAGAGGCCTATTACAAAAACGTGATGAGCTTCTTGCTGGTATGGCGTGTCATGGGGCTGTAAGAGCACATCGACAACTCAGTCTTTCTGAAATGAATGCTTTATTACGCCAAATGGAACAAACTGAATTTGCCAGTCAATGTAATCATGGGCGTCCAACTTGGCGCGCATTTCCATTACATCAATTAGATAAATTATTTGCTCGAGGAGAGTAGTTTTACATGTCAAATCAATTGCCCGTCATCAATTTAATGGGGCCTACCGCAAGTGGTAAAACAGCATTGGCATGCGAACTCTATGAACGCGGTAATTTCGAATTGATTTCTGTGGATTCAGCTTTAGTTTATAAAGATATGGATATTGGGACTGCTAAACCCACAAAAGAAGAGCAACAACAATACCCGCATCACTTAATCGATATTATTACGCCATTGGATGTATACTCAGCAGCCCAGTTTGTTGAAGATGTTTGCCCATTAATTGATGACATGCATTCGCGTGGCAAAACACCAATTTTAGTGGGCGGCACAATGCTATATTTTAAATCGCTACTTGAAGGATTAGCTGATAATCTACCGAATGCGGATCAAAGTATTCGTGATGCAATTCTCGCTAAAGCTGATCTTGAAGGCTGGCAGTCTGTTTATGATGAATTGGTTTCTGTTGATCCAATTGCTGGACAAAAGTTCAAAGTTTCAGATAAACAAAGAATTATTAGGGCATTAGAAGTTTACCGAATTACAGGTGAACCAATAACAAAACTACAGGCAGAGCAGCCTAAAAATCAACCCTATCGTTACAAATTTCATAATTACGCATTGATGCCAGATCGGGTAGAATTACATCAACGTATTGAGCAACGTTTAAGCAAAATGTGGAGTATTGGATTTTTAAATGAAGTAGAGGAATTAATTAGAAAATACGATTTAAGTGATAATTTACCATCCATGCGGTCTGTGGGTTATCGTCAAGCTTTAGATTTTTTATTAAAAAGTGATATAAGTCTCAAAAATAAAGTAGAAATGGAGAATAAAGCATTATTTGCGACACGGCAACTTGCCAAACGTCAATACACTTGGTTACGTTCTTTGCAAGAAATACACGATTTTAAAACTTACGTGACGATAAAGCAGGCGAAAGAAGACTTGCGAAACTTCTTTGGATAAAGCAAAATTCGCAGGCTGTCTTTTTATAATTTTTAGTTGAAAAATAAAGATAGTTTTTTTGCGCTGATTTAAAAATTTTTTGGAGTTACAAATGTCTAAAGGTCAAACTTTACAAGATCCGTTCTTAAATTCTCTCCGTAAAGAACGTATTCCAGTTTCTATTTTCCTCGTGAACGGTATTAAATTACAGGGGCATATTGAGTCTTTTGATCAATATGTAGTTTTATTAAAAAACACTGTAAGTCAAATGGTTTATAAACACGCGATTTCTACAGTTGTACCTGCGCGTAACCCACGTCCAGCTGGCGCACAAGGTGCTACTGGTGGTTTCCCTGCACAAGGTGCTACTGGTGGTTTCGGTGGTCAAGGTTCTACTGGCGGCTTTGGTGGTCAAGGTGGCTTTGGTGGTCAAGGTGGTGGCTTCGGTGGTCAAGGTGGCTTCGGTGGTCAAGGTGGCTTCGGTGGTCAAGGTGGCTTCGGTGGTCAAGGTGGCTTCGGTCATCAAGGTGGCTTCGATAGCGAAACTAAATTTGAAGATGGTCAAGAAGACGAAAATAATCGTTAATTGATCTATGATCTTTTAAAAAAGCCAGTCTAATAATAGACTGGCTTTTTTTGTGTTTTTACATAGCTAGAAAAACTATGGAAATGATTGTTGCAGCTGCGTGCTGTAGTGTATTGGTCTCGATTCTTTTAAAATATTTAAAAGCAAAAGGTTTTGATATTTTTCAAATCATCGCGTGGAATTATTTGAGCGCAAGCCTTTTATGCTTTTATTGGTTTAAAACCGATATTACTCATATTTCTCTCAATAATACGCCTTGGTGGTTAATTCTTGTTTTAGGTCTATTATTACCAAGTATATTTTTATGCTTAGCCAAGTCGCTACAATTCGCTGGTATCTTAAAAACGGAAATTGCTCAGCGGCTTGCAGTCATACTGTCGTTATTAGCTGCCTATTTTATTTTTGGTGAGCAATTTAGCCAATTGAAATTAATTGGGGTTGTTTTCGGAGTTATGGCAATTTTAGCGATCATTATAGGACAAGCTACAGAGCAGGCAAGTAAAGGCATGAGCTTAAAATCAGCCTTATTTTTGTTTAGTGTTTGGGCGGGTTATGCAGCTATTGATGTATTACTAAAATATAGCAGTAGTTTAGGCTTACAGTTTGCGGTCACGCTAAATTTAACTTTTATTACAGCCTTTATTTTATCTATCATTTATATCGCCATTACCCAACCGAACTGGCAACCTAAAAACATTTTTATGGGATTATGTTTGGGGGTACTGAACTTTGCCAATATTGCTTTGTATGTTAAAGCACATATGATTTTCAAAGAAACGCCTGCGATTGTCTTTGCTGGAATGAATATACTAGTGGTTATTCTAGGTGTACTAAGTGGAGTGATTTTATTCAAAGAGCGCTTAAAAACTTATACCTGGATTGGATTAATCAGTGGTATTGTTTCAGTCATGTTATTGGCTAAAGCAATGATGAATTAAAACTGTGGGAGTGGATTGAGTCACTCCCATTGGATGAATGATTGTTATAAACGTGTAAAAACAACCTCATCAAATAGTCGTGATTTAGGTAATTTTGCATTAAAGTCATTTTCGCTACGATAGCCGAGTGAAACAATAACAGATGCTTTTAAGCCTTGTATTCGGCAGAAATATCAGTACGTGTGCAAAATACTAAGGTGTGGGAAGAGTTTAGAACTTTAGCCGCGTTATAGATGTAATTGCCTGTCTGTGCTGATGCGATACGTTGTTTGGCCTCATCTGTTTCAGCAATTAAAAATGCCAAGGTTGAATATTTACTGAAGAAGGGCTGAAGCGTAAAATTTAGAGTAGTTTTTCAAACTGTTCTTTTGGAATTTTTTTACTCGCATCGTGTATTTTGGTGGTGTAACGTGTTTTTGCGGTGTCTAGGGAATCCATCTATTATCAACCAAATAAAAAATCAGTTTATTTTACTGGATCTAGCAGGTAGGAAAAGTGTCTAAATGTGATTTTGGTATCGATAAAAGTCGAATGGAATAAAGATCAATAGGTCCACTTTTTAAAATCCAAGCTGCTATTTTCTTGTTCGTTAATTTCTAAAATCCAAGCGGAGTCTTCTCGCCAATCACCTAAAACAATACGTTGTTTATTCAACACTTGATGAATTTCAGGGCGATGGGTATGGCCATGAATTAAATAATCGACTTCAGTAATGACATTTTCAACTGCTTTTGCATTTACATCCATGATGTCATAGCTTTTTAGTTGTTTGGTTTCACTACTCTTTTTACGGAAGCCATTGGCGAGCTTTTGTCTAAAGCTGAGAGGGGTACGTTTTATTAGCCCCAATAAGATGGGATTGCGAATCACTTTGCGAAAACGCTGATAGGCAACATCATCAGTGCAGAGCGCATCGCCATGCTCCAGTCGGAACGTATGTCGCTGAATATTTAAGGTATAAACGTTAGGTAATAAAATCCCATTAAATTGCTTTAAGAATTTTTGACCTAAGGCAAAATCACGATTCCCCACTTGGAAATAAACTTGGTTATTCGCTGCGGTGAATTTTTGCAAAGCGCTGACAATTTCATCTAACCACGGGGCGGTGTAATCATCCCCAATCCAAGCATTAAACCAATCACCCAAAATATAGAGGTGTGTGTTTTTATCCTGATATTGTTTCAATAAAGCCAAAAACCCTCGAACGAGTCGAGGGTGATCAGGTGACAAGTGTAGATCTGAAATAAACAGGTAGGTCACACTTTTTTCCTTTTAATCTCCCTAAATCCCTCTTTAAAAAGAGGGACTTTCCTCCCTTTATAAAGGGAGGTTGGCAGGGGTTATTACTCAGCAATAATTTTAGCTGATTCAATCACAACGTTCTCTAAAGGAACATCTGCATGGTAACCACGGTTACCAGTACGCACACCTTTAATTGCAGCTACAACATCCATACCTTCTACAACTTTACCAAATACCGCATAACCCCAGCCTTGTGCAGTTGGCGCTGTGTGGTTTAAGAAAGAGTTATTTTTTACGTTGATAAAGAATTGAGCAGATGCAGAATGAGGGGCTTGTGTACGTGCCATAGCAATTGTGCCTTCATCGTTGCTTAAGCCGTTGTCAGCTTCATTTTCGATTGAGTCACGTGTTGCTTTTTCTTTGAAGTTTTCGTCCATGCCACCACCTTGGATCATAAAACCATCAATCACACGGTGGAAAATTACGCCGTCATAGAAACCGTCGCGTACATATTCTAAGAAATTTGCAACCGTTTTTGGTGCTTTTTCAGCGTTAAGCTCAAGAACAATACGACCTTTATTGGTATTTAATTCGACTTGAGGAAAACTCATTACATTAATCTCCTAAACATGGGTTTGTGACCATGGGTTTTTGGTTGAGAGAAGCATAAGCAAACTGTAAACTACAAGGCAAGTAAAAAACGTTAAAATCTTTCATAAATAGTAAAGATTGCGTTTTTATTTCCCATTTTTAACTGTAAGAAGTGATTTACACCCTATGAAGCCAAATGATGTTGTTTCAGAACTGCCAAAGACCCCGACGCCGAATACTCATGCCTCTGTCGATGCCGCGCAGCAAGAACAACAGGCAGGCTTGGACTTTGTACGTCAGGTGATTACCGATGATTTAAAAGAAGGTCGTACCCAAAAAGTTGTAACTCGTTTCCCGCCTGAGCCAAATGGTTATCTGCATATTGGTCATGTCAAAGCAATTTGTTTGAACTTTGGTATTGCCGAAGAATTTGATGGTCTATGTAATTTACGTTTTGACGATACAAACCCAGATGCCGAAGAACAAGAATATGTTGATGGTATTGCCAATGATGTGAAGTGGTTAGGTTTTAACTGGAATGGTGAGCCTCGCTATGCTTCTGGTTATTTCGATCAACTTTACATGTGGGCTGTTCAATTAATTGAACAGGGGGATGCCTATGTGGACTTGCAAACACCTGAAGAAATCAAGTTGAATCGCGGTAGCTTTGTGGAGCCAGGTAAAAACTCACCATACCGTAATGCGACTGTGGAAGAAAATCTGGCGCGTTTTGAGCAAATGCGTAATGGTGAGTTGGGCGAGGGCAAAGCGGTTTTACGTGCCAAAATTGATATGGCAAGCCCGAATGTACATATGCGTGACCCGATTCTCTACCGCGTATTGCATTCAGAACATCACCAGACAGGTGATAAGTGGAAAATGTATCCAATGTATGACTATGCTCATCCATTGTCAGATGCAATTGAAGGGATTACTCATTCACTCTGTACTTTAGAGTTCCAAGATCACCGTCCATTCTATGACTGGGTGGTAGAAAAAGTGCATTCGCAAGCAGTTCCACGTCAGTATGAATCATCCCGTTTAAATATTGATTATACGATTACTTCTAAACGTAAACTGCGTAAATTGGTTGAAGGCAATCATGTCAATGGGTGGGATGATCCGCGTATGCCAACCGTGGTGGGGATGCGTCGTCGTGGTTTTACCCCAGAGGGCTTGCGTGATTTCTGTAAGCGTGTCGGTGTGTCAAAAACTGATGGTATCGTGGATGTGGCAATGCTGGAGTTCTGTATCCGTCAATCTTTGGAAAATGCCGCAGCGCGTGGAATGGCTGTACTGAATCCATTAAAAGTCACATTGACTAATTTACCTGAAGAATTAGATTTAACTCATTCACGTCATCCAAATGTTGATATGGGCGAACGTATCATTCCTTTAACACGTGAAATCTATATTGATCGTAAAGACTTTGAAGAGGTTGCACCAAAAGGATTTAAACGTTTGATTCCAGAAGGCGAAGTGCGTTTACGCCATGCTTATGTGATCAAGTGTGATGAAGTAATCAAGGATGCCAATGGTGAAGTAATTGAGCTTAAATGTTCAATTGATCCTGAAACGTTAGGCAAAAACCCTGAAGGTCGTAAAGTCAAAGGGGTTATTCATTGGGTCTCTGCAACGAAAGGTATACCTGCTGAAATTCGTATTTACGATCGTTTATTTACCGAAGCTGCGCCAGATGCAGATGATGATTTCTTGGCAAATCTAAATCCTGAATCATTAAAAGTCGTTCAAGCGGTGATTGAGCCTGCTTTGGCACAAGCGCAACCTGAAGATCGTTTCCAGTTTGAACGTGAGGGTTACTTTGTTGCAGATCAACATGATCATTATGCTGATAAACCTGTATTCAACCGCATTCTTGATCTTAAAGATAGCTTTAAAGTAGAGAAGAAATAACCTTTAGGCGAATTTGAACTCTTTTTAGCTCGAAGAATTTAGTTTAGACATGGAAAAGCCCAATTTTAAATTGGGTTTTTCTATTATATTATGGATTTATGTGGTAGAAATAAATAATCATTGAAATAAGTAAAACCGTCGAAATGAATAAATAAGTATTGATTGAGTGAAAACTTTTTATTAACTTGATCATATATTTATTCCAACTAAAAGAGTGTAAATGAATAATGTTATTTTATTGCTTTTTTAGAAAATAGCTTGCGAGTACTGTCGTTACTTATTGGTCTTAATGTTTGTTTCTGTAATAAAATTTTAATAAGTGTAATATTCTATTTTTCAAATAATTAATTTAAGTTAGGCAAATAGTATGTCTAAATTTATCATAAACATACTGTTTTCGAGTCATGAATTCAATCATCAAGTTTTTCTAAAAAAAATTCAATAATTGCCCTGCATTTACTTTCTAATTGTTCAGCATAATCTAAATTAGCTTGTCGTAACTGAGGAATTGATAAGCCTGCATGCCGTATTTCACACGTATGGCCAATGAGCCATTTCTCAAAACTGTGTTGGTTTATCTCAAGATGAAATTGTAAAGCTAGAATATTATTTCCCACGGCGAATGCCTGATTTGGATAAATTTCTGAGCTAGCGAGTAAAGTTGCTTGTGATGGTAAATCGAAAGTATCACCATGCCAGTGTAAGACATGAATATTTTCTAATCCTGATAATGGGTTTTGATCAAGATTTTTTATTTCTAATGGGCTCCAACCAATTTCTTTTTGATGACCTGCGTAGACTTTTGCACCTAATGCATGTGCGATCAATTGTGCGCCTAAACAAATACCAATAGTTGGTTTATTCGCATTCAAGCGTTGCTTAAGGCCTTCAATTTCTTCTATAAGAAAAGGGTAGTCTTCAGTTTCATAAACACCAATTGGTCCACCAAGGATAATGGTAAGACCTTCATAATTTAAAGCGGGTTTAAGATCATCCACACCCGCTTCAAAATAACGAACACGGAAACCGAGTTGATAAAAAATATCTTCTAATGAACCTAAATCTTCAAATGCAAGATGTTGAATTGCATAAACTGTTTTAGGCAAAGAAATTGAAGTATCCATAATCTGTGTAATCACTATAAATAGAGCTTAGTTAAGGCATTTTTTGTTCAAGCCAAGAAAATAAATCCTCATAGACTTTCTTTCGCACAGGCGGTGCAGATAAGACTAAATCATGTAAGCCATTTTTGATTGCTAAGGTTTGTACATCACCTTTCATTTTCTTTGCATTGTGTGTCATATCTTTGACATCTAAAATCACATCACTTTGCTGTGCATCAACACCCCATTTTTTGGGATATTTGGATTGGTGTGAATGCATAATCAAGGTTGGAATATTTAAACTAATACCGCGATGGATTTCTTTTTGTGCTTTGTGGATCGCATTTACAAAACATAAATGAACAAAAGGGAGTGATTTGGGCTTCCAATTTAAGTTGAAATCCCATTCACCATAGAAATCTTTATGTAGGCTTGGTGTATACCATTGATTTAAGCCACTTGGGAATTTAGCATTTGGTAAACGTTCGCCAACCTCGCTTAATAAGGGAATACCAACTTTTTTCTCTATTACACTTTTATAAAAATCATAAAAAGGACTGTTGGTCCATAGTGCTTTAATCAGGCGATGATCTGGGTAATGTGCGGCGTATAGCGTTGTAATTAAGCCGCCCGTTGAATGCCCAGCAAGTAAAACTTGATTGTGATTTTCTTGGCCAATAATTTCGAGTGCTTTAGTGATTTCAGCATCATATTCACGTAAGTCGAGTAGATAATAAAACTTCTGATGCGGTAATTTTGAGCGACCATATTTTCTGAGATCGAGAGCATAAAAATCATAACCATGCTGGTTAAATTGTTCTGCCATTTCTGTTTGGAAAAAATAGTCACAAAAACCATGAATATATAGAACTGCTTTCTTGGTGGCTTGAGCTGATTTCTTGCGAACTAATGTTGCAACGACTTTCCCATCATAATCATCAGCAAAATTTAAAGTGAGTTGCTGATAATCTTCTCCCAATATATCTGTTCGATATTTATATGAATTTGAAATGTTCATTTTTATATCTAATCTGAATTAATTAAGAAACACATTAAATGAAAATGTTTGGATGTCAATGTAAAAGTGAGATACAAACAGTTCTCAAAATCAGTTTGAGTTTTTACTTTTACAAAAAAATCGTTAAGCTATGTGCTGTTGTTTTTGACTGAAGAAATTATGAAACAAGAGACTGCACTGAAGTTACTTAAAGCTGGGGAAAATGTTTTTTTAACAGGTTCCGCGGGTGCAGGAAAAACCTATACGCTAAATCAATATATTCACTATCTTAAAGCGCGAAAAGTCCCCGTTGCGATTACGGCTTCTACAGGGATCGCGGCTACGCATATGAATGGAATGACCATTCATACGTGGGCAGGGATTGGAATTAAAGATCGTTTGAGTGATGATGATCTTAAGCGTATGAAAGAGCGTAAATATCTAAAAGAGCATTTAGAAAATGCCCAAGTCTTGATTATTGATGAAATTTCAATGCTGCATGCCAAACAGCTTAATTTAGTCAATCAGGTGCTTAAATACTTCAAAGAAAGTGATGAAGCTTTTGGTGGAATTCAAGTCATTGTTGCAGGTGACTTTTTCCAGTTACCACCAGTAGGTAAGAAAGATGAAAGTAATCGAGATAAATTTTGCTTCATGTCTGAAGCGTGGGTTGAAGCAAAATTTCGGGTTTGCTATTTGACTGAGCAACACCGTCAGGATGATGAAATTTTAAATCAGATATTAAATGCGATTCGAGCACAGAGCATTCAGCAGAATCATATTTTCGCATTACAACAATCGCGTCAGCACGATATTGGCGAAACCTTTACCCGTTTATACACACATAATATGGATGTGGATAACATCAATTATCAGCATCTGAACGAAATTGAGAATGAAAGTCATCAATTTAATGCTATTTTAGATGGTAATGAAAAATTAATCGAAACACTGAAGTCCTCGGTACGCGCACCTGAAGAATTGACCCTTAAAAAGCATGCCAAAGTGATGTTTGTCAAAAATAACTTTGATATGGGCTATATCAATGGCAGTTTAGGTGAAGTGATTGGTTTTGAGGAAGATGATAAACAAGGGATTTTACCAAAAGTCAAATTGACAGATGGAACGACATTACTTGTTGAGCCAGAAACATGGTCAATTGAAAATGAAGCAGGCAAGGTGATTGCAAGTTATCAGCAAATTCCTTTACGTTTGGCGTGGGCGATTACCATTCATAAAAGTCAGGGTATGACTTTAGAAGCAGCAGAAATTAATTTAACGCATACTTTTGAAAAAGGTCAGGGTTATGTCGCTTTGTCTCGGTTAAAGTCACTGACTGGACTGAAATTGCTTGGGTTTAATGAACAAGCATTAGAGTTGGATAGTTTAGCAATTAAAGCAGACCGCCGTTTTCAGGAATTATCGACTGAAGCAGAAGTGAATTTTGAAAATATTGATCTAACGCCACAGCATAATGCCTTTATTCGTCATTGTGGTGGTACGTTGAATACAACTGAAATTGCACGTAATGAGAAAAAACTTTCAAAAGGCGAAAAACAAAATTATGCAGCAGCGACCTTAGATGAGACGCGTGCTTTATTTGAAGATGGTTATGAAATTGAAGATATTGCCCATGAGCGAGGGCTAACGCCTGCAACGATTATTAACCATCTTGCGCGATTGCATAAAGAGCAAGGATTAGATATTTCCATTGCTAACCCTGGTGATGAAGTCGTTGAAGAAGTTCGTAAGATTTATAAACGGTTACACAAACGTAAAAATCCTGAGCATTTTACCGATGATGGTTCAATTAAGTTACGTCCAATTGTGGAAGCTACAAGTCCGCGCATGGCTTATGATCAAGTACGTTTAGCGTTACTGTTTATCGAATAAGGGATTTAAATGCCTCATCTAATTGCAAATTATTCAGCAAATTTAACTAATCTTGATCAGCAAAAACTTCTTAAGCTAGTCAATACAGTATTGGTTGAGACTGGATTATTTAGAGCCCATGATATTAAGTCGCGCATTTTTAAAGATGAGGTTTTTTTAATTGGGTTGGAGGATCATCAAGAAGCTTATGTTCATCTAAAACTTTATATTTTGAGTGGACGAACCCAAGTTCAGAAGCAAGCAGCAGGTGAGGCATTACTCCGATTGTTACAACAAAAAGGTTATCTAAAAAATGAGGCTGAATATTCAATTCAATTATGTGTTGAAGTGATTGATATGCCAAAAGAGAATTATTTTAAGGCGATGATTTAATTTGATTTGAAAATCCGCAATTCTGATCAAGTTTACAGGATATGAATCTGGCAAATTAGCTTTCATCAAATGAATTGAGTTAAATGTATGTCGCTATATGATCAGAAGTTGCAACGTGTATGTGAGTACATCCAGCAACATCTAGATGATGAGCTAGATTTGAATATGTTGAGTCAAGTTGCATCACTATCTAAATTTCATTTTCATCGCATTTTTGTAGCGAATACAGGTGTGAATCTGATGAAGTTTATTCAGTTGTGTCGTTTAAAACGAGCATCATTTCAACTTGCATTTTCTACTGACACTAAAATTATTGATATTGCTTTACAGTCTGGTTTTGATAGCCCTGAAGCATTTAGCCGCGCATTTAAACGTTCATTTGATCAAACCCCAAGTGCTTTTAGAGAACAGCCGCATTGGTCGTCTTGGCATGAAAAGTTTGTTTTTTCTTTACCTCCGAGAGAAATCATGATGAACGTTAATATTGTAGAAAGAGCAGAAGAGAAAATCGCATTTATTTCTCATCATGGCGCACCAGAACGTGTATTTGAAACGGCAGCACAATTTATTCAGTGGCGCAAAGAAACGGGATTATCTCCTATAGCAAAAAGCCGCACCTACGGTATTCCATTTTCTGACCCTGAACAGACTTTAAGTGATGAATTCCGTTTTGACATTGCTGGAACAATCACGGCGGATATACCTGAAAATACATACGGTGTAAGCACAGGTACACTTCCCAAAGGTAACTATGCCGTGATTCGGCATTTGGGCAGTCACGATCATATTAAAGACAGTGTTTACTATCTATATCGGGACTGGTTGCCACAATCAGCACGTGAAGTAGGGGATTTTCCCGTCTTTTTTCACTACCACAACTTTGTTCATGATGTAGATGAATGTGATTTGATCACAGACATTTATTTATTACTGAAATAGCTTTCAAGCTCTGCTAATTAAGCAGAGCTGAATTATAAAATTTCAATGTCTAAATATTGCTGAATTAAATTATCATCGAGCATATGAATATAATCTAAAAAAGCAACATTAAAGCTTCCAACTGTTTGAGCATTGTCATATGCCAGTTTGCCTGCAATAGCAAAATGAATATGTGCAGCAAGCGCCGCAATGGTTGAATTTGTTACTGCATGATAAGCGGCGGTTAATGCACCTAGAGCGCATCCTGTTGCAGTAATTTTAGGCTGTAAATGGCAACCACCATTTACTTTGATTACGATATCCAATTGTTTGGAAATGATATAGTCAGATTCACCAGAAATCGCAACACACTCAGTATGCTGTAACAAGCTTTTTGCTTGAGCATAAACATCATGGCTATTTAATGTGCTATCAACGCCTTTAGATTGAACTTGACTGCCCGCTAAAGTGCTGATTTCAGAGGCATTGCCGCGGATAATGGTAGGTTGAAACTTGAGTAATTGATCAACAGTTTCACTACGCCATTTCAGGATTGATCCATAGCCAACAGGATCGAGTACCCATGGTCTTTGTTGCTGTTGTGCTGTCTCAGCAGAAATGAGCATCGCTTGAGTTTGTTCAGTCGTCGGTGTACCAATATTGATGCTTAAAGCTGCACAAATGTTTGTAAAATCTGCTGCTTCAAATGGATTGTCGATCATTGCGGGCGATGCACCAGCTGCAAGTAAGATATTTGCGACGTAATTATTGGCGACACTATTGGTAATACATTGTACCAATGGGGCTTGTTGCTGAAGAGCTTGCCAAGCTTCAATCACTTGTTCAATTAGTTGTTGTTTTTGTGACATTCATCACCCCTTAAAAATTTACAAAAATAATAGTTTAACGCGTAAAGTAGTGGTCTTGATGCTTACATCGACGACAAATCAATGATACATAGTCTGTAGCATCATAATCGACTACAAGATCATTTGAACCGCAATACATGCAACGCTTTACTGCATAAAAATTTAAACGAGGTTCAATCTTGCGCCAAGATTTCCAGACAGGTTGAATAAAAACACTTTCGTCATAACCCAAGAATTTAAATAATAATACTTCGCTCATTTTACTAAATGGAATGGTGTATGGGCGAGGTAATGTCGTGGTTTCCCAACGTTCAGCCACAGCGCGTTCACGATATTGTGCTAATGTCTTTTTGAGTAAGTTGGTATTAATAAATTTATCGTTTCTTGGCTGCAATGCGTTTTGCTTATAGAGATACTCTAACGCAGTTTGAATTAAGTAAAAAATTTGACCCACTGCGAGTCCTTCCATCAAGCGATAGCAAAAGGCCTGAAAGGAGCGATTGCCTGCAATTTGAATTCCCCAAGTTCTACAATAAAACTGCATGAACTGGACGATTTCTTGATAAAGAATCAAATACAAAGCATCTTTAACTTCATCTGTTGTTTTGAAGGGAATACCTAAACTTAGATTCTCATAAAACCAATGGCGCAATTGTTGGGTTACACTAAATAGACTCGGATCAGAATAACCATCAAGCCGAAGATTAAGATAAAAATGTTCTGGTTCTAGGCTCGAATCTTGTGATTTAAAGATGCCTAATTTGAGTAACTCTTGAACGAGTTGATTTTGAAATAAATAATTGGGGGTGAAATCATGATATTTAATGTTCTTCCAGTGGATGAATTCATCATGCTGTACATCTTCACGAGCATAACTGTCCAATAAACTTAGTAAAAATAATTTATGCATAAAGCTGAGTTGATTCAGGCTATAAATCACTTCATCTTTGACTTTGTATTTACGTTGTTCTTGTAAAATGGTTTGTTGAGTTTGTTTTTTGCGCTGAGCTGTGCATTGAGCACAATGGCAATTCAGCTTGCTGTCACTTTTAAATACACGATGTTGGCAATGACTACATTCATGAAATTGGAATTCTTGTGAGTATTGCTCAGCTTCAATCCAGAACATGGATGCTTGGCACAATGGGCAATGGCTACTTTCATCTAACTGCTTTTGCAGAATCTGTAAATCCATTGACAATAAACCTATATAACCACGAAATGAAAGGATTATACATTGCTCGTGCTCGGAGTGAGAAAAAGATTATTTGCACTGAAAAAGTGGTTTTGTATTGAGATTTAATCCACTGAATTTTATATAAAAGCTAAGCAGGTGGCTTATCCATTTTTTAAAATATGGTAAATTTCTGTCCCAATTAAAAGATCTTATTAAGTTTGTTTTAGAAGTAGGAAGAGATAAGGATGAATAATCAATATTGTTGAAATGCTCTATTGCATTAATTGCTTGTTTTACAAGTATTCTCTCAGATGTAAGTACAATTGAAAGCTATTGGCGCAGTATTGATGATCGGACAGGCGAACAACTGACTATTATTGAAATCAAGAAAGCAGCGGATAACACTTATCGCGGAAAAATCGTTTATATCTATCCGAATGCGCAAGGGGCGATCGTAACACATTGTGTTAACTGTCCACCGCCGTATACAGGAAAGCCACGTTTAGGTTTAGAAGTTTTAACTGGTTTGGTTGAAGACCCTAATAAAGCAAATAGTTTTATTAATGGATTCATCTTAGAGAGCAAAACTGGAAAAGTGTACAAAGGCAAAGCTCAGTTAAGTGCTGATGGTAAGCATTTAAATATGCGCAGTTATGTTGGAATTTCAGCTTTGGGTAGAAATACGGTTTGGATATGCACAGATAGTGCGAACCCGTAATCATTTCTTTTTTAATAGATGAATTGCTTAAAATTTATTGTGATTTTAAACAATTAAATATCCACTCGTCTTGTTGACTGTCTAAGAACATTGGAATAAAAATGTATATCAGATGGATCTATTTTGCACTTAGGGAGAGCATATTATGCAAAAACATTCACTCATGAAAGGAATCGTGGGAATTTCATTTGCCCTATTCGCAACTGCTAATTTCGCGATGACACCTGAAGGTTTTTGGAAAAGTATTGATGACCGTACGGGCGAACAGCTTTCAATCGTAGAAATTAAAAAGAAACCTGATAATACTTATACAGGAACAATTGTATATCGTTACCCTGTTCCAGGTGGTAGTGTATTAACCAATTGTGTGAAATGCCCTGAGCCTTTCAAAAACAAACCTATTTTAGGACTTCAGATCGCATCAGGTTTGCGAGAAGACCCTAAAAATCCAAACCATTTTATAGACGGAAAAATACTCGAACCTAAAACGGGCAATTTTTATAAAGGCAAAGCTCAGTTAAGTGCTGATGGTAAACGTTTACGCATGCGCGGATATATGGGGATCTCTGCTTTAGGTCGTACCCAAGTTTGGATTAGGACTGACAGTGCCAATCCATAACCCTGTTGAACAAATAAATTTGGTTCAATATCTGGGTTTATATCTAAATGAATTCATGTCTAATCGTCTTTTAGTCATTTTATGAATTCATCTATGTAGATCAGTTTCAATGCTTTGATATTGAATCAGAGAGGTTTTTTATGCTATATCCTAAGAGATCGTGCATAAAAAATATTTTTCTTATTCAAAACGTTGAGGCTTCTATGTATAAAAATTCATTAAAGAAATGCCTAATCGGAATGGCATTGGCTATTACAAGTATTAGTAGTTATGCAAGTTCAATCGAGGGTTACTGGAAAAGTATAGATGATCGTACGGGTGAGCAGCTTTCAATTGTCGAAATTAGAAAAGGCAGTGACGGTTATTATCATGGCAAAATTGTCTATCGTTACCCCAATGCACACGGTATTAAGTTAGCCAATTGTGTTAAATGCCCTGAGCCATATACCAATCATCCAATCCTTGGCTTAGAAATCTTATCAAAGCTCAAAGATAATCCTGAAAATCCAGATGCGTATATTGATGGTAGAATAATGGAACCAACCAGTGGCCGGGTCTACAAAGGCAAGGCACTTGTAACGAGTGATGGTAAGCGTTTACGTATGCGTGGCTATATGGGGATCTCGGCTTTAGGGCGGACTGTGGTTTGGCTAAGGACGGATCATGCCAATCCTTAAAAATCTTGTAAGTTGATAGAAATGTGAAGAATCTATTTTGTATTTAAAAAATAATGTTATTGATTACATGAATTATATCAGTTAGATAAGTTTTTTAAAGCAAAAGAACGCACCAGAAGAGTGAAAGTTCTAGTGAAGTGTGATAAGTTTAAATAATTAAACCTATAAAGATGAATGGGCTAGTTTTTAAAAGACGGGGTTAGTATGCTAAATCAAATGTTTATGAAAGGAATCATGGGAGTTTCTATTGCTTTTTTAAGCATGACTGCTTTTTCAGCTTCGATCGAAGGTTATTGGAAAAGTATTGAAGAACGTACAGGTGAGCAACTTTCGATTGTTGAAATCCGTAAAGGATCAGATGGTCGCTTTCATGGGAAAATTGTTTATCGTTATCCTAATGCTCGTGGTTTTTCCCTTGCGAACTGTACCAAGTGCCCAGCTCCTAATACAAATAAACCCATTCTGGGTTTGGAGATTTTATCTGGATTTAGGGAAGATCCAAATAAACCTGACTCATATATAGATGGTCGTGTGTTGGAACCGACTTCGGGTCGCATCTACAAAGGCAAGGGTGTTGTAACTGGCGAAGGAAAGCGTCTTCGTATGCGTGGTTATATGGGAGTGTCTGCACTGGGCCGCACCGTGGTCTGGATTCGTACAGATAGTGCAAATCCTTAATTAGTGTAATAAAAAACCTCGAAAATATTTCGAGGTTTTTTATTAAATGTAAAAGTTAAACAGGGCATGGTAAGTTTTCGTCCTCCTGACCGATTTTTTTGGCGTTGATAAGTGCTTGGACTTTTTTACTTGGTAATTTTTCTTTTCCAAGTTCATCATAGGTATTCACGATATTCGTTACTTCTAAGCTGCTGAGTTCGATTCCTTCTGCTGTTAAAAAAACGGAAATGACATGATGATCCACACCTGCTTTTGCAAGATCATGGATCGCTTTAATATTTTCTAAACGATATAAGTGTGCTTTTAATTCCATCGTCTTAACCCTCGCTTGTTTGATTGTATTACCTACATTGGCATATAAACTTAAGCAATAACCGTGCACAAAATGTAAAGCACATAAAAAAAATGTAGTTCAAACCTTGGAATTTGGTTATTTTTGTAGCTTTTATTTAAAATTAGAAATAACTGTTGTTATTCTTTCTAAACAGAATTCCATTTTAATCGATTAATTTGAAAATTACTGAACTAAACCCCAATAAAAATACTTGAAACTAAGATATGGGCTTAAAGACAGCTTTTGTAAGTTGGCGTATGATCGACTAATCAAGAAGTCTTGATAACAAGACCATCCGACATGATGAACGATAAGGAATACTGATGAATATTGCGGCACAGCCTCCTGTACAAGCAGATCAAACGATTTATTTAAAAGATTATCAAAAGCCATCATTCTTGGTTGAATCAATTAATTTAAATATTCAAGTTTATGATGATCATACGATTGTCGATTCTACACTGGTTATGCAACGTCAGACTGCAGGCGAATTGGTTCTGTTAGGTCGTGATCTTGAATTAAAATCGGTTCAATTGAATGGGCAAACCCTTAGCGCTGAACAATATCATTTGGATACTGAACAATTGGTGATCACTGATGCACCAGATGAGGTCATTGTTCAAACTCAGGTGATTATCCATCCTGAATCCAATACGCAACTTGAAGGCTTATATAAAGCAGGTGATTTGTTCGTTACCCAAAATGAACCAGAAGGTTTCCGTAAAATTACATTCTATCCAGATCGTCCAGATGTGCTTGCTGAGTTTACGACACGGGTAGAAGCAGATAAGAAATATCCAGTATTACTTGCAAATGGTAACTTGTTGGAAACGGGTGAAGCTGGGGAAGGTCGTCATTTTGCAATTTGGCAAGATCCAACCAAAAAGCCAAGCTATTTATTTGCCTGTGTGATTGGTGATTTGGCGGTACTGAAAGATCGTTATACCACGTCTGAGGGGCGTGACGTTGCCCTGGAAATTTATGCGATTGAGAAAGATATTCCAAAATGCCATATCGCGATGGAAGCATTAAAGCATTCGATGCGTTGGGACGAAGAACACTATGGTCGTCCGTATGATCTCGATAACTACATGATTGTCGCGGTCAGTCAGTTCAACATGGGTGCAATGGAAAATAAAGGTTTAAATATCTTCAATACCTCTTGTGTGCTTGCCGATGAGGAATACACCACTGATGCTGCGATCATGCGAGTTCAGTCAGTCATTGCACATGAATATTTCCATAACTGGACAGGCAACCGAATTACCTGTCGTGACTGGTTCCAGTTGTGTTTAAAAGAAGGCTTAACGGTTTTTCGGGATCAGTCTTTCTCTGAGGATTTACAATCAGCAGCTGTACAACGAATTGATGATGTAGCGGTATTGAAATCGCATCAGTTCCCAGAAGATGCTGGTCCATTGTCGCATCCACCACGCCCAGATCATTTTGTTGAAATCAATAATTTCTATACTGCAACGGTTTATGAAAAAGGTGCGGAAATTAACCGCATGATGGCGACTTTATTAGGCAAACAGAAATACCGTCAGGGCACAGATGAATACTTTCGCCGCCATGATGGTCAGGCGGTGACGGTTGAAGACTGGGTTGCTGCATTAAGCGCAGGGTCAGGTGTTGATCTCTCTAACTTCCTCACATGGTATAACCAACCTGGTACGCCAAAGTTAGAAGCTCGAGGTGAATATGATGCGGTTGCACAGACTTATCGTTTAAGCTTCAAACAAAGCTTGAAAGCACATTCAAAATATCCAAACCTCAAAGCAGTGCCAATTCCTGTGGCTCTGGCATTATTTAATGCCAATACAGGTGAGCAATATACCTTGCACAGCACTGATCTGTTTGTGAATGAGGTCAAAGATGGCGTGTACTTATTTGATCAAGATGAAGCAACAATTGAATTTACAGGGGTGACTGAGCAACCTGTTGCCTCGTTATTACGTAATTTTTCTGCCCCTGTGAATTTAGTCTTTGATTATTCCAATGATGATCTTGCCTTCTTGATTCAGCATGAAACCAATGGCTTTAACCAATGGCAAGCGACACAAACTTTATTGGAACGTATTCTTTTAGAAGACCATAAGGTGGATACCTATATTCAGGCAATTAAAAATACCTTGCCTGACTTAGTAAATAAAGATCCGTTATTGGCATCACGTTTATTTGATGTACCAAGTGAAAACTATCTAGGCAGTCGTATTGATCAAGACTATGAGCCTGAATTGATTCGTGAGAAACGTGAAGCAGTGTTGGATCGGTTGGCTCGTGAGTTGGATTCATTCTGGAAAGACACCTATCTATCTTTAGACCCAGAGATGCAAAAAGAGTTTTCTTTGGCGATGGGTGTGCGGGCGCTTAAAAATATCATGCTAAATATGCTGGCACGTCAGGGCGATGAATCGGTATTTGATCTGGCTTATGCGCAGTATCAAAACACGGGCAATATGTCTGAACTTTTGGGGGCATTGCGTGTGCTGGTCTGGAATGATGCACCACAGGCTCAAGATGCTTTGGATGACTTCTATAATCGTTTTAAAGATGAAGCCTTGTCGCTGGATCAATGGTTTAGCATCCAAGCATCGAATCCATGTGCGACAGCGGAAACGATTGAGTATCTGACTAAGCACGCCGATTATGATTTGGGAACACCGAACCGTATCCGTGCAGTGAGTGGTGGACTAGCTGCAAATCCAGTCAATACGTGGAGCTTTGGTGTCGATCATTTCATTGTGCTTGCCGCTTATTTGGATGAGAAAAATCCAATTTTAGGTTCGCGTTTATTACAAGTATTGTCTCGTTGGTATACTTTAGCCGAACCACAACGTAGTCAGGTACAGCGGGCATTGAAAGCGTTGCAGCCTAAAGTGAAATCGAAAAATGTATCTGAAACCTTGAGCAGTATGCTAAACATTGAATAACACATTATTTTCGTCAGAAAGGATGCTGTCACAGCATCCTTTTTTATATGTTCTGGATTATCATTAGTTCACAGAAAGGATACTCATATTGTGGTGATACATGGTTTTGCGTCGCAAAACACCAGCGGATCGGTTGTTTTATGCCATTTTAGGATTGTCGTTGACCCTTATTGCGGTCATCTATTGTGCGGTAAATCAGCCCAGTAGCCATTTACGCTTTGAAGTTAAAGAACGCCAGAAAATTTCGGTATTTGACGGACAGCGATTGATATTATGGGATGTGGATTCAGTTGCGATTTCATCAGCAGGTGGGGAGAACCGAATACTACTCAATGCAAATGACTTTATTGAAGATCCTCATTTTGTTGCAACCTATTCTGAAATGCAGCAGTTTTTTATCAAGCAGAGCCAAATTTATCAACTGATTAGCCAGCATCAGCAGATATTTTTGCAGTCAGGCGATCATTCAAGCTCAACGCCATATCCTGTCAATATTCAGCCTAAACGAACACTTCGGGATTTACCTTTTGAGTTCTGGTTTCAGCTTGCTGTCAGTTCGATTGGGTTTTTACTGGGCTGCTGGATTTGGGCATTGCGTCCCAATGAAATCGCCCCCCGTGTTTTTGCCTTACTCAATGCGGCCTATCCAGTATTCGCCTTTTCCGCAGCCATCTATAGCACCCGTGATCTAGCTTTAAATGCCGAATTATTTCGGGTACTGGTCGCAATCAATACGGGTGGTGCATTGCTATATGGCTGTGCATTAATCAGTCTATTCCTGGTGTACCCAAAGCAGTTGATCAGAACCCAATGGTTGTGGGCAATACCGATATTTTTCTCTGGTTGGTGGTTGCTCGATACCTTATTTCTATTACCTGAACCAAGCATGGGGGGAGACTTACCCGTTACCTTACAAATGCTGAGCGCAATTTTATGTATGGTTTGGCAATGGCGGGCAAACCGACATGATCCACGGGCAAAAGTGGCATTGCGCTGGTTTGCCTTATGGATTCTGGTGAGTAGCGGCGCATTTGTATTTTTGGTTCAGAGTACCCAGCTACTTGATATTCAGCTGAATATGTCACAAGCCTATTCGTTTGGTTTCTTTCTGTTTGTGACCATTGGTATTGCGATTGGCTTAAAACGCTATCAGTTATTTAGTCTGGACCGTTGGGCATTCGGAATTCTGTACTGGCTGGCAGGAGCGATTTTACTGGTGTTGCTGGATGCCTTTCTGGTGATGATGTTAAGCCCACTTATGTCACTCAGTCTGGCTATCCTGATCTGTGGTCTGGTTTGGCTGCCTGTCCGTGGCTGGCTACAGGCACGGCTGTTACAACGTAAAAAATTATCCGACAGCGAACTGTTTGAGCGAATCTTGCAGGTCAGCTTTGCGGTGAATGAGCAGGAACGCCAGTTACAGTGGAAAGCCTTGTTGAATGACCTGTTTCAGCCATTAAACCTTGAAATAAGTGAACACGAAAATAATAGCCAAATTGAAGATAATGGACTGGTGATGTATACCCCACAGGTGGCAGGACTGGCAGCGATGCGTCTCAGCTATCCGCAGCAAGGCCGCCGTTTGTTTAATGCCTATGACCAGCAACTGGTTCAGAATTTATTACCGTTTTTAGCTCAGGCAGTCGAGAGTCGGGTTGCCTATGACAATGGTGTGCGTGAGGAAAGACACCGTATCGCCCGCGACTTGCACGATGACCTGGGGGCAAAACTATTATCAGGTCTGTATCAGAAAGATGTGGATCAAGCCAAGCAGGCCATTCGTCAGGCAATTGCTGAAATGCGTACCATCGTCAATGGTCTGTTGGGTACGGGTGTTGAGTTAAATGTGGTTTTGCAGGAATTTGAGCATGAGGTTGTGACCCGCCTGCAAAGTTGTGGGATAGAACTGAATTGGCAACAAAAGCTTGCTGACACACCCATCACCTTAAGTTATGCACAATACAGGCATTATATTTCTATGCTTCGGGAAATCATCAGTAATATAATGAAGTATGCCAATGCCCAGAGTGTAATCATTGAGATTAGCCTGGTTGATTCACAACTGGTTTCAGTCATTTGTGATGATGGTGCTGGATTTGATGGTCAAACTAATCAGCCTGAGGGGAATGGGCTTAAAAACCTGAGGGAACGTGCAACTGAACTTTCGGCAACCCTGCATTTTCAGAGGCTGCCAGAAACACAAGGTTCAAGGGTAGAGTTGATTTTTCCATTATCGTGACTGTGGCAAAAAGTAATGGATGTAAATATATAAGATGTGTGTAAATATGATTCAAACGGCATTGATTTTAGAAGATATACTGGAAGTCAATGCATGGATGAAACAGATGTTGCTTGAAACCTTTGCAGGCATTCGTATCCAACAGGTTTATAGTGTAAAGGAAGCAAAACAGTCATTATTGTCACAACATTATGATCTGGCCTTGATTGATCTTTCCTTGCCTGATGGAAAGGGAACAGAGGTGATTGACTGGCTGGCACAACATTCTGTCAATACCCTGAGTGTGGTGGTAACTATTTTTGAAGATGACCAATATCTGTTTGAGGCCATTTGTCATGGTGCAAAAGGGTACTTGCTGAAAGACCTTGAACCCACTCTATTTCAGCAGCATTTGAAAAACCTGATTGCTGGAATCCATGCCTTTTCCCCAAGCATGACGCAGAAACTGCTCAATTATGTCAAAACACATGAACAGCTCAATCAACAAAAGCAACAGGCCATACAGTCACTGACTTTAACAAATCGGGAAAAACAGGTGCTTGTCTATATTGCAAAAGGACATCAGGTCGCTGAAATCGCCTACGAATTAAAATTATCTGGCCATACCATAAATGGCTATATCAAGACAATTTATCAAAAACTGCATATTTCATCCCGTGCTGAAGCGGCATTGTTGGCACAGCAATATGGTTTAATTTGAGAGGTTTTGTTCTGCTAGGGCTTTCTTCTCTAGCCATGTCACGACATCTTCATTTTTGACACGGTCATAATATCTTCAACTGAAATGCTTAAACCAATTGAGTTCAGTGTAATGTGATCTCCCAAATAGTAGAAATGAGATTGCCAGTTTTGACTACGACATACTACTTCAATCTCGGCAATACCCTGTTCAATCAGGATATATTCCTGTAGGGTCGGAATCTGTAGATACTTTTCACGTTTGATCACACGGTCAATCTGGCGCGTGGATTTAGACAATACCTCAACAATAATGGTCGGTGTTTGTGTAAAAACACTGTCATCTGCTAAATCTGAACAATCAACCAGTACATCAGGATAGAAATAACAGTCGTCAATTTTGACTTTCATATCTGACATCATAGAACTGCAAGATTTTCCTTTTAAATGCATATGAAAGGCTGAATATATTACTGACAATATGATTATGCGCCGCTTTTGCCCCAGCCATTGCATAGACTTCGCCATGAATATATTCATGTTTAATATCAGTTAGCAATTCGCCATCAAGATAATCCTGTTCACTGACTGAAAGTGGGTAGGCATGATGAGGTGACATGGCAATAACTCATAATGATATAAATACAGCCTATACCTTAGCGTGTATGAAGAAGTATCACAACTCATTGAATATTCACATTGTAAACAAGTTTTTGAAGTCAAAATAGATTTTAGGCTATCCCCCCCTGAACTGGGGATACGCAGAAAACCCTAAAAACGTTACTGTCATCACGAAAGGGATGAAATAACGAATGGGGTTCGTATGTTAAAAAAAAGTTTATTGAGTGCTTGTATTGCTGCCAGTGTTTTACTTACAGCATGTCATGATGACGATGATCAGCACAGTAATACATCACCAACACCGACCACAACCTACAGTAATTTAGCTGGAACAGCAGCTGTTGGGGCAGCGATTAAAAATGCCAGTGTCACAGCGAGTTGTAAAGATGGCACTGGGTTTAAAAATGAGGTTAAAACCAATGAACAGGGGGAATGGTCAGGGCAGGTGGATAGCACTAAACTACCTTGTGCATTGGAAGTGAAAGCATCAGATACCCAAACCTTGCATGGTTATGCTGCAAAAGCGGGTAATGTCAATATTACACCATTTACTGATCTTGCTCTGGCTTTGGCAAGCTCACAAACGCCAAGTGACTGGTTTAAAACCTATCAACCAATTTTAGAAACCACACTTAAAACCGCGGTAGATAATTTAACCAAGCAACTCAAAGCAGATGGTTATGTATTACCAGAAAACTTTGACCTATTAACAACTAAATTTGCAATTGGTGATTCATTTGATAAGGCTCTGGATGCTTTTGCGGCATCATTGGCTGCCAATCAAGCTACGATTAAAGACTATGCTGCCCTGATTGAGAAAGTAAAAGCAGGAGATGTGGCAGCAGTTCCTGATTTCGTTCCTGTAACTCCTGCCCCAGTAACAGAAACCTGTGCCAGCAAGAAACTACCTGTAGGCAAACTCAGTGATTTGATGAGCTATAGCGGTGATTACAGTGATAAAGGTACAGTGGTCTTGAATCTGAATGCAGCGACAGGAAAAGTTATTGCAAAAGGCACAACTGCAACCATTGCAGAAGTTTGCGGTGCAAACGTTCAGCAAAATGGTACAAATTATTATGTAATTACTGATAAGGGATATGTGACACTATTTAAAGACAATGCAGGTAAATATTCTGCAGAAAGTGCAGATTTTACAGGTTTTTATGGTGAAAAAGCCACAGCCTCTCCACAACTTTGCGAGTCAAATGGTGCGGATGATAAGCTTGGCTTTAAGAATGCCCCGAATGATTTCTGTAGCTTTAGTAAGGCAAGTTCAGTTGCAATTACATCACCTGATATTTATACATTTTTTAATGCTGATAAAAAAGAAAATGTAAAAATCACGGTTGAAAATTCAGTTGTGAAAAGTGTTGCTGTTGAAAATAATAGTTATGCTTGGGCATGTGGTGTGGGAACAAATCCTGCCTGTAATGGTGTAACCGTAAAAGATGGACAGATCAATTCAAAACCTGCAAAAAGCTTCTATTTTAATAATACTGTATTAAAAGCAGTCAGTGGGACAACGCAAGATCTAACAGTTAAAAATAATAGTTTGTTGATGTATTTAGATAACAGTCAGCAGACTACACCGACACCTGCTACAAGCTGTGCAAATAGTACCAATCAATGGGGTTGTATCACCATTACTGGATTAGCTTCGCCATTGATATTCGAACATAACTCAACTGTATGGGCGACACCAAGAGTTGGGCAGTTTAACGCATCTAATCAAACTGTAAATGTACAGTTCGCCCATAAAGCAAATCCACCACTAGAGGATGGTATAACGATTACCAAAGCTAATGCGACTGCTACTTATATCTCATTTGTACTAGGTTCAATGACTTGGTATCAATGTGGAACATATGCTTCGGAAACTTCGGTATGCCCTGGATTAAGTTTGGACACAGCAAACCGTACATTAACATTTAAAGATGTAAAACTTTCTCAACAAGCTGATCCAACGAAAATATTAACTGCCAATGGTATACTGAAATTTTAAAAATTTACTCTAATCTTAGCTGGGGCATCTATTGATGCCCTTTTTTATTTGACAATTAATATTGTCAAAAATAATATAAAAGCGATTTAAAAGAATGGATAGCTGAAATGGAAATAAAAACAATCACATTACCGACACGTAAAATCGAAGTTGAAGTGTATGCACCTGCACAAAGCTCTGAAAAAACGCCTGCTATTTTATTGCTGCATGAATTGTTTGGCATACTGGATGTGTATCGGGAAGATGCACAGGACTTGGCAAATCGTGGCTATCTGGTTTATGTACCCAATTTATTTAGTGGTGGTGCAGTCAAGTATTGTATTCGGGCAATGGTCAGTAAGGCTGGGCGAATCAATGCTGCCGATAGCGATATGAATAAAGAAATTCATGTGTTACTTGATGCGTTAAAAGCTGATCCACGCTCAAATGGTCGCTTGGGCATGCTGGGACAATGTTTAACGGGTGGTTATGTGATTCAAATGGCCAAGCGTGAGGACATGCTGGCACCTGTGGTTTATCATCATTCACTGGGAATTCAAGGTGCAGGCGTACCGAAAAAAGAATCTCTGGATGACATTCGCATTTTGCAGGGGCATTGGTCAAACGTTGATCCATTCTGTCCAACAACCAAGCGCAACAAACTGATTCAGCAACTGGGTGATCGGGTTGAAGCCTATACCTATAACATGCCACACGGATTCCGCAGTGTCAGTCGTGGTTTACCTGAAGCAAAGGTGGTTTGGCAACGTACAGTTGAATTTTTTGATCGTGAATTAAAACAAAATACGGTATAAATAATATGCTTAGGTAAATATCACGTATAAATATTGATTCTTATAGAAATAAAATGAGAGGGGAAAATGTCACATAAATACGAATATGCAGGTTTTTGGATACGCTTTCTTGCGTCTATTATTGATTCGATTATTCTGATTGTCGCTTTGATTCCGATCATGATGATTATCGCACCAAATGCTGCAAGTGGTTTTACAGGCTGGACATGGTCAGATTGGCTTGGCCAGATTATTGGTGCAGTTTTTTATATTGTATGCTGGGTAAAATTTGCAGGAACACCTGGAAAACGTTTATTACGTTTAAAGGTACTGGATGAAAAAACAGGCGAAAACCTCACGGTTGGGCAAGCTATTCTTCGTTATATTGGTTATTTTCCATCTACGCTGGTTTTCTTTCTCGGTTTTATCTGGATTGCATTCGATAGTAAAAAACAAGGCTGGCATGACAAAATCGCAAAAAGTGTAGTTGTACGTGAGTTGTAACTTTAGATTTTCAAGATGAACACAAAAAAGTCGTCATGGTTGACGGCTTTTTTGTTTCTATCCACATGAAAATAAATGAATTGAGAGGCGATGTCTCATAAATGATATATCAGTCTTTTAAGCTTTCACATAGAATAAAATCGCATTGATAAAAATGAGAACAGTATGAGTTCAGAAGCACACTCGATCAGTTTAATTGCCCCTGTCGTTTTATTGACCGCGGCCGTAATAGCTGTTCCTATTTTTAAACGAATAGGTTTGGGTTCGGTACTGGGTTACTTAATTGCAGGCTTGATCATTGGACCATTTGGCTTTGCATTTTTCCAAGACTCCGCATCAATTTTACACATCGCAGAATTAGGAATCGTCATGTACCTGTTTGTGATTGGGCTGGAAATGCAGCCTTCGCATTTATGGGGACTCAGACGTGAAATCTTCGGTCTAGGCACTTTACAGATTGTAGCCTGTGCGGCAGCACTGACAGGTGTGGGGCTATTATTCGGCTTTACTTGGCAGGTGGCCTTTATTGGAGCTGCTGGTTTTGTACTGACGTCTACTGCAATTGTGATGCAACTCTTGGGTGATCGTGGGGATATTGCCCAGCCACAAGGTCAAAAGATTGTCGCGATTTTATTATTTGAAGACTTATTAATTGTCCCATTACTGGCAATTGTTGCTTTTATGGCACCGAATCATGTGGTGGAAAGCACTTCAGCACGTTTAGAAAATATTGGCATTGGTTTAATTGCAATTGCAGGTTTAATCGCCGCAGGTTATTGGTTGCTCAATCCTTTATTTAGATTGCTTGCTGCGGCAAAAGCACGAGAAGTAATGACGGCTGCAGCACTTTTAGTGGTGTTGGGTGCTGCTTTATTGATGCAAGTCAGTGGCTTATCTATGGCAATGGGGGCATTTCTTGCAGGCGTGTTGCTATCAGAATCAACTTTTAGACACCAAATTGAAGCCGATATTGAACCATTTCGAGGAATTTTATTGGGGCTCTTTTTTCTTGGTGTTGGAATGTCACTGGATTTATCGGTCGTGAAGCAAAACTGGCAACTGATTGTCAGTGGCGTTATTGCAATGATGTTTGCGAAATCACTCATGATTTATATGGTTGCGCGAATAACCCAAAGTCGGCATACGGAAGCTTTGGATCGTGCTTTATTGATGGCGCAAGGCGGTGAGTTTGCTTTTGTTCTGTTTTCTGCGGCGCTCACTGCTCAGGTGATTGATAATACAGTTAAGTCGAATCTAACAGCAATTATTGTACTGTCTATGGTATTAACCCCAATCTTAGGCATTCTTTTTAAACGATTTACCGAAACCAAAGATTCAGTTTCTCTTGATAACGTTGATATAGCTGAAGGCCTAAGTGGCAGTATTTTAATGATTGGTTTTGGTCGTTTTGGTCAGGTGACAAGTCAATTACTCTTGGCAAGAGGGGTTGATGTGACAATTATTGATAATGACATCGACATGATTCAAAACGCAGAAAAATTTGGTTTTAAAATCTACTATGGCGATGGCTGTCGTCTCGATATTTTACATGCTTCAGGGGCTTCGGCGGCAGAAGCAATCGTCATCTGTGTCGACAGTAAACAAACAACCAATCGAATTGTGGAATTGGTGACACATGAATTTCCATTAGCCAAAGTCTTGGTTCGTTCTTATGATCGAGAGCATTCACTACATTTGGTCAAACAAAAAGTCGATTATATGATTCGTGAAACCTTTGAATCTGCGGTTAAATTCGGTGAAGTCATTTTAGAGCAATTAGGTGTCGATGAACATGAGGTTCGTATGATCTCAAATGAAATTCGAGAACGTGATAATGAGCGTTTTGAAACTGAAATTGCTGCGGATGATGTCTATGCTGGGGTGGGTTTACAATACTCACATTCTCATCCTCGACCTACAGCACCATTGATTCGACCTAAACAAGCAGGACGAATTTTAAATGGTGAAGAAACTGAAAAGGATGTAGAAGATAGGTAAATCGATTTTGAAATAAAATGGATTTAAATAAGTCTTAGCTAGACTAAACTAAGACTTATTTTTTAATTTAAATTTGAATAAAACTAAAACAAAAATACCCAATAAAAGCCCCCAAAATGCAGAACCAATTCCCCAAAATTGAACTCCTGATGCGCTACATAAAAAGGTGAGTAATGCTGCTTCTCGTTCTTCTACGTTTGCAAAAGCCACTGCAATGTTATGGCTAATCGTGGCAAATAAGGCAATACCTGCAAGTGCAACAATAAAAATAGGCGGAAATGACATGAGTAAGCTGACTAAGGTTGCAGCGAAAAGCCCCATTAAAATATAAAACAAACCACAGCTTATACCTGCAATATAGCGTTTGCTCGGATCAGGATGCACTTGATCATCTAAGCTGACTGCTGCACTAATCGCGGCTAAATTGATCGAGAAACAACCAAAAGGGGCGAAAATCGTATGTGTAATGCCTGTCCAGCCTACAATTTGATTGACGTGTGGGTGATAACCATAGCTTTTAATCATGGCAATACCGGGCAAATTTTGTGAAGTCATATTGATGACAAACAACGGTAAGGCTAGGCCCAGTAATGCAGACCATGAAAATGAAGGTTGCATCCATACAGGTTGAGTAAAAGACCAAGTGATTGAATATAATTGAAAATCAATAAAGAGCGGGCAAATCATCGCTCCTAAAATCACTGTCAGCACAATGCTATAACGAGGCAATAAGCGTTTTGACACAAGATAAATTGCTAACATGCTTAAGATAAAGCCGAGTTGACTTTCTAAGCTGCTAAAAATTTGAATCCCAAATTTTAATAAAATCCCAGCAAGCATCGCACATGTGAGGCTTTGAGGAATATGCGCCAGTAACTTTTGGAAAATGCCTGAAAATCCAACGATTGCGATTGCGACGCCACAAATTAAGAAAGCACCAATTGCTTCATACAAATCATAATGGCCAGTCGATGCAATGATCAGTGCAATCCCTGGGGTTGACCATGCTGTAGCAACTGGATATTTATATTTCCAAGATAAGATGAGTCCTGATAATCCAATCGCTAAACCTAATGCCCAAAACCAAGAGCTAATTTGTGCTGTATTTGCACCGAGAGATTGCGCCCCTTGAATGACCAGTACCGCAGAAACACTTATTCCAATCAGAAAGGTAATAAAACCAGCAAAAACAGCAGGAATCGAAAAATCTTGAATTAGACGTTGCATCAATGCATCTATACTTGATTAAAATTTGTTGAAAAGTATATCGTTAATTTGGCGGAAATCGTAGTTTTAAAATGATTGAATTAATTGATCATATGATCAAAACAGCGTTATGCAAGGGTAGATGTTGCTAGTCGTAATCCAAACATAAAGAATAAAATCCCCACGCTACAAATACCTCCTGCGGCAAGTTTGTAATTATGTTTGAAAAAGTCTGCTAATTTAACACCTGAAAAAATCAAAGCAGTCAGATAGGTGAAACTCACCAATTGCACAATGATGGCTAAGATTAGAAAGCTGAGTGCTGGATAGGCATAATTGGGTTGTACAAATTGCACGAAAAAAGACAGGAAAAACAGAATCGCTTTAGGATTGAGTAAACTGATACTGAGCGCAGTACGATAGGGATGAATTTGGTCTAAACGAGGTAAATCCGCCATTTCAGAATGATGGGGAGGTTTATTCCATGTCTGATAGGCACTTTGTAATAGTTTGAAGCCTAGATAGGCGAGATAACAAGCACCTGTTAACTTGAGAACGATAAATAAAATCGGAAAGGCTTTTAATAATGACGCTGCACCTAATACCGTACACAGGATTAAAATCGAATCACCTGTAAATACACCACATGCCGCTGCATAACCTGTACGAATACCATAGCGTGAAGCGACCGACATGACATATAAAGAGTTTGGGCCAGGCAATAACACAATTAAGATTGTACCAATAATGAAAGTGGTTAAATCTGTTATGCCGAACACAATCTACTCATTAAAAAACCGATTCTCATTAATATAACAAAAATCGGTTTTTATAGGTGAAAAATAAACTAATTATGCTTGGATCTCGGCATCAATACCAAAAGACTGGCGGAGCAATGTACTGAGTTGATTTCGTGCTTTGATAAATCCATCAATACCACCTTGTAGTAATTGAAAAGCCATCAAATCTTGCTCAAGTTCAGCTTTAAAACTCTCTTTGCTTTGAGCAGTACGTTCAATTTTCTCAGCTTGTTGCGCTGAAGTTGGGCTGAGTTGAGCTTCAACAACTTGTTGATCTTGTTCGAGTTGAGCCAATAAATTTGGTGCAATGGTGAGTAAGTCACAACCTGCTAAACCGAGGACTTGTGCTGTACTACGGAAGCTTGCCCCCATGACCTGTGTCACAATGCCGTTTTGTTTGTAATAGTTATAAATTTTCTTGACTGAAAGTACACCTGGATCGTTTTCGATTGGGTATTGCTCAACGCCTTCCGCTTTTTTATACCAGTCTAAAATACGACCAACAAAAGGGGAAATCAGCGTGACTTTTGCATCTGCACAAGCTTGAGCCTGATGTAAACCAAACAATAATGTTAAGTTACATGGAATCCCTTCAGCCTCTAAAACTTTAGCTGCTTGAATGCCTTCCCATGTTGACGCGATCTTGATCAAGATACGAGATTGCTCAATACCATAGCCTTGGTAAAGTTTAGAAAGTTCACGCGCTTTGGCAATCGTCGCATCAGTATCATAAGAAAGAGAAGCATCGACTTCAGTTGAAACACGCCCATCAATCAATTTTAAAATTTCAACGCCAAACTTTACTGTCAAAATATCAATGGTGCGTTCAATCAGTTCATCACTTTGATAGCCTTCTTGTTTTGCTTGTGTATAAGCATCTTCAATCAGTTGTTTACTTTCAGGTTGTTCAGCCGCAGCTGTGATGAGTGATGGATTGGTTGTTGCATCTAAGGGACGGAATTTTTCAATCGCTTCTAGATCACTACTATCGGCAACAACGGTTGTTAAATTTTTTAATTGGTGTAATGCAGTCTGAGTCATTGATATAGCGTTCTTACTTAAACAGAATTATGGATAACTTCTTTATAGCACAATCTACAGGAAAGCAAAGCATCGCTTTCAATACATTTAAATCTGAGTGATTTACTCTATTTTCTTGGTTGCTGACGTTGTTGTCGAATATGCTCAATCAAAAATCTAGCAGCAACACCTAACTCGCTTTCTCGACTCCAGACTAGATCGACATAGTATTCAAACTTAGGTGTGAAATCATAAAGTTGCAAAACTTTTAGTTTTTTCTTTAGTTCAGGATTCTCATTAAACATCTCTAAGGGCAAAACTCCCCAACCTAAATTCCGAATAATCATCATACACGCAGAGTGATGGTTGTCTGTACGCCAATAATCTTTAGAAAATAACAATTCAGGCTTGATACTATGGTCACGGCTAGCCACGACGATTTGGCGCGTCTGCACCATTTGCTCAAATGAAATTTGCTCAAATTGAGCTAAAGCATGACCTTGAGCAATCACTGGAATAAGAGCTTCTCGTTTTAATTCAACAAATTGTTCACGACTATCTAATTGTTCTCGTTCAAACATCAGTGCAAGTTGCGCAGACTGATCGAGTAACATCTGTAAAGCATCTTCCTGAGGAGCAGAAAAAATATTAATAGTCAGATTTGGAAAATGTTGTTCAAGCAACGTAATGTAATCGGTCCAATTGGTATGTAGCAATTCAGAAACCACGACAATGTTTAAAGTTGACTCTAGTCCAGCGCTGAGTGCATGAGCATGTTGTTTCCATTGATTGATTTCAATCAAAAGTTTTTGAGTTTTCTCATATAAAACCATTGCCGCAGGTGTTGGTGTAGGTTCACGTCCAATTCGCTCGAATAAATTGAGATTCAGATCAATTTCTAAATTGGCAATTGACATACTCACTGCCGAAGGAACTTTGCCGAGTTTCCGCGCAGCAGCCGAAAATGAACCTGTTTCGATTACGGTCTGAAACATGAGAAGTTGTTCTTGATTAATATTCATCTGTCAAAACCAATCTATCAAAAAAAGTGAAAGAACCTGATTGGATTAATCAAAATTATAAAAATAAAATGGCGCGTATCCAAATAAAAGAGTGTTAGAAAATGTTGATTTCCAGAAGAAGACTCATTCATGCAATTAGCTATGAAGTGATCTTATTGGTCATCATCGCAATTGCGTTAAGTTTTATTTTTAGTATGCCTTTAGAGGTGACTGGTATTCTAGGTGTAATCATGGCCATCATTTCAGTGATTTGGAATATGATTTTTAACCATTATTTTGAGAAAGTTGAACATAAATATCAGTGGAAACGAACGATTCTTGTGCGTATCTTGCATGCGGTTGGTTTTGAGGGTGGTTTGATGCTTGCGACCATTCCAATTATTGCTTATATGATGAAGATGAGCTTTATTGATGCATTAATTTTAGATTTTGGTCTAACGATGTGTATTTTGGTTTATACCTTTATCTTCCAATGGTGTTATGACATGGTAGAAGAGCGTTTCTTTCCTGATGTGAAATTTGCATCTTGATATATAAATAAAGGCATTGTTTAGTAGACTCTTTTAAACAATGCCTTAAAAGCACATAATTGATTAAAATAAAGAGGATTTTTGATACTTATTATGGATACGGATCATTTCTGGAAAACTTTTGTGATAATTCATGGTTTCGTTATTTCTTTTATATATTGATCTATATGGTAGCTGATCAATTGTCTTAGAAGCTAAATAGCCTAACTAGATCTCAAACAGAATAGAAAATTCACATCCCTAAAAAAAACTCCATGCTAAACTAAGCGCATTGTCTTTTCGATTACATGATTTTCTCTATGTTTCAACAAGAAATCTCTCAATTAAACCTACAACAATTCAAAGCAGGTGAAAAGCGCTGGATTGGTTCCTTACGTGGATCATCCGCCGCATTATTATTTAAAGAAATTGCCACGCAAAGTTCAAATCTATATGTGATTGTTGCGAGAAATAATCAGCATCTTGCTCAGCTCGAAAGTGAACTTGAATTTTACGGAATAAAACCAACGATTTTTCCTGATTGGGAAATTTTGCCTTATGACCGTTTATCTCCGCATCAAGATATTGTTTCTGAACGTTTGGCGATTTTAGCGAATATGCCACAAAAGGGTATTCTACTGGTTTCTGCCAGTACCTTAGCGCAACGTGTTGCACCGTACTCATGGGTGGTTGGTGAACACTTTGATATTAAAGTTGGACAACGACTTAATTTGGAAGCACAGAAAAAGCAACTGGTGCAGGCGGGTTATCGTTTGGTTGATACTGTTTATGATCATGGAGAATTTGCAGTTCGTGGCAGTATCATGGACATTTATGCATCTGGACAAGATCAACCGATTCGAATTGATTTATTTGATGATGAAATTGAAAGCTTAAAATTCTTTGATCCAGAAACGCAGAGAACCACTGAGTCTTTAAAAAACTTCACTGTTTTACCAGCAAAAGAATTTCCTTTAAAAGAGGGACGTTCTACCTTTAGAGATCGTTACGCAGAAAGTTTTCCAACTGCGAATCCTAAGAAAAACCCAATTTATCAAGATGTACTTGAAGGAATTGCAACACCGGGATTAGAGTTTTATTTACCTTTATTCTTTGAGAAAAAGGTGATGGAAGCGCAAAGTATGCTTATGACATACTTACCAAAGAATTGCGTTGTCATTACAAATAACGAAGTTGAAGATGAGCTCATCAATTTTTGGAAAGAAGTGGTTCGTCGTTATGAAGATCGCCGTCATAACATCGACCAACCAATTCTTCCGCCTGAAGAGCTTTTTTTAATGCCAAATCATGTGTTACAGGCATTAAATCAATTTCCACGAATCTTAGCTTCAGCAGAAGCATTTGACGAAAAAGTAGGTGTTTTAAATCTTGCAGCAGAACAACCACCAAAGCTTGCAGTTGATCCTAAAAAAGAACAGCCCTTTGAAGCAGTTAAACATTATATCGACCAAGTTAAACATCCTGTTTTATTGGTAGCAGAAAGTGCAGGTCGGCGTGAAACCTTAAAAGATGCATTACGTTCAGTTCTAGGTGAAATTCAAAATGTAGAGAGTTTTGTCCAATTTCAGAAAGACAAGCTACAAGTTGCAATCACAAGCGCGCCATTAGATCGTGGACTCGTGCTCAGCAATCAACTCTCAGTCATTTCTGAAAATCAACTCTATGAACATCGGGTAGTACAACGACGTCGTAAGCGTCAGCAAGAAGTTTCTGAAGAATTTCTTGTTCGAAGCTTAACCGAACTGAGTATTGGTGCACCTGTAGTACATATCGATCATGGTGTTGGGCGTTATGCAGGCTTAATTACCTTAGAAATTGATCAACAGGATCATGAGTTTTTACAGCTCGATTATGCAGATGGTGCAAAAGTTTATGTGCCTGTCACCAATTTACACCTGATCAGCCGTTATAGTGGTGGCGATCCTGACTTAGCACCTTTACATAAATTAGGTACAGATACATGGAGTAAAGCCAAGCGGAAAGCTTTAGAACAAATCCATGATGTTGCGGCTGAGTTGTTACATATTCAGGCACGCCGTCAATCGAAACCAGGTTTTGCCTTTGAATTGGACCATACGGGATATATGCAATTCTCTAGTGGTTTTGCCTATGAAGAGACTTTAGACCAATCCAACGCGATTGAAGCAACCCTCCATGATATGCAGCTTGCCAAACCAATGGATCGTTTGGTCTGCGGTGATGTCGGTTTTGGTAAAACCGAAGTGGCGATGCGTGCCGCCTTTGTCGCTGTGCAAAATGGCAAACAGGTTGCCGTACTGGTGCCAACCACACTTTTGGCGCAGCAGCATTATGAGTCCTTTAAAGATCGTTTTGCTGATACTGCGGTGCGTATTGAAGTGCTGTCTCGTTTTGGTAGTAATAAAACGCATCTGAAAACGATTGAAGACTTAGCTGAAGGCAAAGTTGATATTGTGGTGGGAACACATAAAATCCTGCAAGAAAACATTCAATTCAAGAATCTTGGATTAATGATTGTTGATGAGGAACATCGTTTTGGTGTTCGTGATAAAGAACGGATTAAAGCCTTACGTGCCGATGTGGATATGCTGACGCTAACGGCGACGCCGATTCCACGAACTCTGAATATGGCATTCTCTGGGATGCGAGATCTTTCGATTATTGCAACGCCGCCCGCCCGCCGTTTAGCCGTCAAAACTTTTGTTCAAGAACATACGGATGACTCAATTAAAGAAGCGATTTTGCGTGAGTTGTTACGTGGTGGTCAGGTTTATTTGTTACATAATGAAGTTGAAACCATTGAAAGAGCAGCAGAAACGATTCGTAATTTAGTCCCAGAAGCACGTGTTGCAGTTGCACATGGACAAATGCGCGAACGTGAACTTGAGCAGATCATGCAGCAGTTCTATCACAAAGAATATAATGTTCTTGTATGTTCAACCATTATCGAAACGGGTATTGATGTACCGAATGCCAATACCATTATTATTGAACGTGCAGACAAACTGGGTTTAGCGCAGTTGCATCAATTGCGTGGTCGTGTTGGACGTTCACATCACCAAGCGTATGCTTATTTACTCGTTCCATCACTTAAACATCTCAAAGGTGATGCGGAAAAACGTCTTGATGCCATTCAACGTGCTTCAACATTGGGCGCAGGATTCATGCTTGCAACGGAAGACTTGGAAATCCGTGGTGCAGGTGAATTACTCGGTGAGCAGCAAAGTGGTTCGATGCAGGCAATTGGTTATAGCTTGTATATGGAAATGCTAGAGAAAGCGACCAAAGCCATCCAAAAAGGTAAAACGCCAAACTTTGATGCGCCTTTATCATTAACTGCTGAAATTAACCTGCACATACCAGCCCTGATTCCAGATGATTATCTGGGTGATGTACATCAACGCTTATTGTTCTATAAACGTATCAGTAACACCGATACGCAGGAAAAACTCGATAACATCCGTATGGAGTTGATTGATCGCTTTGGCATTCCACCACAGTCGGTCAAACAATTGTTTAGCGTACATCAATTACGTTTGAAGGCAGAGCAACTCGGGATTACCAAAATTGATGTGAATAATAACGGTGGCTATATCGAGTTTTCACCAGACACACCAGTGCAAGCGATCAGCATTATTCAGTTAATGCAAAACAATCCAACCTATTATCGTATGGAAGGAGGACAGCGTTTGAAGGTCACAGTGCAATTGGTTGAGTATGATAAGCGGATTCAGTTTATTGTTGATTTGTTAAATAAATTGCTAAATGAGCTACATAGTTAGTTGAAAAGTATATTTTTTGCTGACGAATTGAACAGCTTGGATTCCCCTTTAAGCAAAGAATTTGCTTTTTGTCTGATGTCGATGTAATAAATAAGGAAAATCATTGTTATTTGTAATCAAACAGGCGACTAATAATATTCACATCAAAACTGATGTGATAGTATTGATCATCATTATTATGCATCATTTATAAAGATATGTTTAGTTTGCATCCACAACTTGCTCAAGATACATTTTTTGTAGGCGACTTTCCGCTTTCAACATGTCGTTTAATGAATGATATGCAATTTCCATGGTTGATTCTTGTACCACGTGTACCGGGAATTAGCGAGTTATATGAATTAAGCCAAGCTGATCAAGAGCAATTCTTACGTGAATCAAGCTGGTTATCGAGCCAATTGGCACGCGTATTCCGTGCAGACAAAATGAATGTTGCAGCACTCGGTAACGTCGTGCCACAACTGCATTTTCATCATGTTGTACGTTATCAAAATGATGTTGCATGGCCTAAACCAGTTTGGGGAACGCCAGCCGTACCTTATAGCAATGATGTACTCGCACATATGCGTCAAACATTAATGCTTGCATTGCGTGGTCAAGGCGATATGCCATTTGACTGGCGTATGGACTGATTTAGAAAATAGAATAAAAAACAGTCTTCTATAACAAGGAAGGAGGGTAGGGTGTCACTAGATAGGTTAATAGATAAAGAACCTAGACAGTTCGCTTATTTTCATCGTTTGATGGGATATTCGATCTTGTCACTGATTTTAGTCATCTATGCATTTACCTCTCCCAGTGCTAACTATCAGCTTTACATCCTTCCTTTTTTATTGATCCATTTTCTTATTTGTCCCAAATTAGAAAAATGGCTTCAGTATAAATATGATAAAAATACTCAAAAAAATGTACTCTTTGCTTTTGAAGCGGTCATCGTTGCAATTGTACTTGCAGGGTTACACCTAAGTTTAGTTCCTACTTTTACGATTTTATTTGGGCTTCTTTATGTTGGTTTAAATAATAAAATTACACTCCCTGTTGCGTGTTTAATCGGACTGATCGGTGTTCTTACTTTTTACTTTTGTACTTTTACAATTTTTGCTGCTGAAGAATATTTCGAGCCTACAAATCCAGAACTGACTGTCGTTAGTTTATTTGGTTTGATGATGTTTATTGTGATTGGTAATTACTATCAGCACCGCCGTCTCAATATTCTGGAACAGCAACGCCGGCATTATCATAATCAAATGACGCGCTATATTGCGTTTGCCAACCAGCTCAGTCGTTATGCTCCACTTCAGTTATGGCAATCGATTATGCGGGGTGAGGCTGAGGCAAAAATTGAATATAAACGTAAAAAATTAACGGTTTTCTTCTCTGATATTCAAGGGTTTACTGAGCTTTCAGAAAGCCTTATTCCTGATGATTTAGCTTTTTTACTTAATGATTATTTAAGTCATATGACTGAAATAGCAAAACAGTATGAAGCAACCGTTGATAAGTTTATGGGCGATGCGATTCTCATCTTCTTCGGTGATCCAAATTCTCAGGGTGTTGAACAAGATGCGAAGTCATGTGTACAAATGGCGATCGCAATGCGTCAGCAAATGAAATTGTTGCGTGAGCGTTGGAAGAAAATGGGCTATCCAGCGTTGCACATTCGAATGGGTGTTAGTACGGGTTACTGTCACGTTGGGAACTATGGGGCTTCACACCGTATGGCCTATACCATTGTGGGACGTGATGTAAACTTGGCGGCGCGTTTACAGTCTGCTGCGGAAGTAGATGAAATCCTGATTGCGGATGATACCCATCAGCTAATTAAAAATGAATTTTTATGTGTACCGAAAGTGCCAATTTATTTAAAAGGGATTCAAGGACCTGTTAAAACGTGGCAGGTAATGGAAAAATTCACAGGTAAGAAATCCGATACACAAAAATGGTTTGATTTCGATTATAAAGGCTTCCATCTGGTTTTGAACTTAGAGGAAGTGCAGAATTATGAATATCCAGAATTGGTTGAAATTTTGGAGAATATGGTTCAGCGCATTAAAACACAACAAAAAATTACCAATGCTCAGGGTATTCCAAAACTGACTTTGGATGATGAAGTAAGATAAAAATATTCAATAATTAATTATAGAGTTGAAATATGTCTGCATTCGTTTCAAAGTATCCATTGGCTATTGATGAGAACATGGTGGGTGAGTATCCTGCTTTGGTAAAGTCTGGTGCAGGTTATTTTTATGATGATGTTCTTGAATATCGAGTTTGGTGTCACCCAGAACGTGGTGCGCTAGATGAATATGAGGGGCAAGATTATTATTGTGCATTTTCTAGTTATGAAGATGCTCAACAGTTTTCCGAACAAACAGCTGGAGCGGAACATCCTTTGGTTTTGATACGTCAAAGCTGTTGGATTAATGAACCTCAAACAGGCGTATTTACTGCTGATCGTGGAGAACGTCTAACTGAGTGGCAAGTAATCTGGTTGAATAATGCAAAACGTCAAGATGGTGATATTGAAAATTTCTTTGCGAAACGAGGAATTGCATTTACAGGCTATCAGGAAGTGATGGATGCGACGCCTTTCACCAGAGATTTTAATCCGCAAGCATACAAAGCATTCCCACAATATTTAGGGGTTATTGCCTGTTCTTGTGTTATTGATGGAAAATTGCCAATACGTTGGGTATCTCACGCAGGCGGAGACTGGCAAATGTATTGTCATGTGGATGCACATGATTTTTCTGAAAATAGTTTGGATTTTGAGCAGAATATTCAATTGACCAATATGGCACAATTACTCAAATATAATCCAGATTTGCAAATATTATATGATCTACCTATAGATAAAGGTGCTTATAGAGATCATGTGGAGTCTATTTGGCAATATTTTGAGGATTGTGATGTTGATCAATAAACTTGGATTAAAAAACTCCTCTAATAAAGAGGAGTTTTTTATGAATGAAGCTTAGTGATTTTCCGAAGCATGATTAATCGTATATTTCGGAATTTCAATTTCTAAATCTTCATCAACGATCTCAACTTGACATGACAGGCGAGAGTCAGGCTCTAAACCCCATGCACGATCAAGTAGATCTGCTTCAACATCGTTCATTTCTTCAAGGCTGTCAAAACCTTTACGAACAATCACGTGGCAAGTTGTACATGCCGCAGACATGTCGCAAGCATGTTCAATTTTAATGCCTTGTTTCAATAAGCTTTGGCATAAATTGGCGTTTTGTTCGACTTCAAATTCTGCACCTTCAGGGCAAATGAGTGAATGAGGAAGAACTTTAATACGTGGCATATTGATCACCTATACCTTTAGTTTGAGTTTGACCAATCTTCAAGTTTTGTACCTTTTAAGGCATGGTCAATATGTCGATTCATACGAAGTGCTGCAAAGGCATCGCTGTGAATTTTAAGTTGTTGAACAGCATGTTCAATCGCTGCAAGCTCATCGGTTTTAAGACGAGTTTTTAACGCTTCAGCAGCAAGAATTAGATCTCGTGCTTGTTGTTGAGAGAGTAAATCGGTATCTGCTTTTAACGCTTGTTCTAAAGCTTCCAACTCACGTTGTGCTTCCACTTTTGTTTCTTGCAGATGGCGCAATTGTTTGTCTTCTTCCGCATGTTGGAAACCTTCAACCAATAGGCGTTCAGTATCTGCTGCAGATAGACCATAAGATGGTTTGATATCAATTTGCGCTTGAACACCAGAAGTGGTTTCTTTTGCCGATACTGTCAGTAAGCCATCCGCATCAACTTGGAAGGTTACTTCAATGCGTGCTTGACCAGCAGTCATTGGTGGGATGCCATGTAAAACAAAGCGACCCAATGAACGACAATGCTCGACTAAATCACGTTCACCTTGTACCACATGAATCAACATCGCTGTTTGTCCATCTTGATAAGTGGTGAATTCTTGACGGCGAGCTACAGGAATTGCGGTATTTCGTGAAATCAAACGTTCAACCAATCCCCCCATGGTTTCTAGACCAAGAGAAAGTGGCGTGACATCAAGTAATAATGAACCATCTTGACTGTTGCCAATGAGCTGGTTGGCGGTAATAGATGCGCCAATTGCAACGACTTCATCAGGATTGATCGTACAGAGTGGTTCACGTTCAAATAATTCGCGTACAGCTTTTTGTACGGCATATGAACGTGTTGAACCACCTACTAAAACCACATGTTCGATTTCATCGAGTTCAAGTTTAGCATCACGCAGTACACGTTTACATACACTCATGGTTTTATCGAGTGCAACTTGAATAATCGATTCAAAAGTTGGGCGATCTAAAGTGAGGCGATCATCCAGTAATTTTAATTCAGCAGATTCATGATCTGTTAAATATTCTTTGGCTTGACGCGCTGCAACAACAAAAACAGCATATTCTTCATCGCTTAAAGTTTCGATATTAAGCTGTTTTTTTGCCCATTTTACGATTAAGCGGTCAAGGTCATCACCACCAAGCGCGGTATGTCCACCAGTCGCAAGAACTTCAAAAACACCTTGTGAGAAACGTAAAATAGAAACGTCAAATGTACCACCACCAAGGTCGTAAATCACGTAGTTACGATCGGTGCTCAAGTTAGTATCTTGGTCTAATCCATAGGCAACAGCTGCCGCAGTAGGTTCATTCAACAAACGTAAAACATTTAAACCTGCAAGTTGAGCAGCATCACGTGTCGCTTGGCGTTGTGCTTCATCAAAATATGCTGGAACAGTGATCACTGCACCGTTGATAGGGTTCTTTAAACTTGCTTCGGCACGATCTTTTAACTGTTTTAAAATGTCTGCAGAAATTTCGACAGGCGTTTTACGACCAGCAGTAGTTTCAAATGCTGGCATCTCATTTTCTGCACCAACAAGTGTATACGGATGCTGGAATTTGATATCTGCTTGTGAGCGACCCATAAAACGTTTTACTGAAACAACAGTATTTTTGGGGTCAGTCATCATAAACGGCTTGGCTTCATAACCAAACGTCGTTGAATCTTTTGCGTAATGAACAATCGACGGCAGTAATACACGATCTTTGTCATCTTGCAGAACTTTCGGTTTTCCCGATAGCACTGTCGCCACTAAAGAGTGGGTTGTCCCTAAGTCAATGCCGATCGCAATACGATGTTGATGCGGAGCAGTAGATTGACCTGGTTCAGCAATTTGCAAAAGTGCCATGCGTGAGGTATCCCTTGAAAATATTTGGTAACAGCGGATTAAAAATCATCATCGAGATCGAAGCTATCTTCTTCGTCCAACATACGATCTTCAGCTTTATCAATATCATTCATTACACGTTGAAAAAAACGTAGTTTACGAACGGTATCACGAGCCTCAGCCCAATCTTCTTCAGCAAAATCAATTTTAAATTCACGAACTAAACCGTCAATCCATTGCTGAACTTCAACTTTTAAGGTGCGAAGTTGCTCGGTAGAGGTGGCCTCATCAAGCTGTTCACGCATTTCGAGTGCAGATTGTAAAAATTCAAAATCGCTAATGGACTGATCCAAGTGATGATCTTGTTTTTTTAAGCCAAGTAAATACGCCGCACGACTATCAACTTGTGAGAGCACTTTATACGCTTGATTGATTTCACTCGACTTGATCAATGCTTGATCTTTGTCAGTGGCTTTATCGGGATGATATTGCTGTTGCAAACTTAAAAATTGTTTTTTTAAAGCTGCTAAATCTATATCGAGTGCTTCTGGTAATTGGAACAACTCAAAATGATTCATGGGAGATGAATTCCGCTATTAATAAATACGTTAAAACAGTGCGGAACACACTGTTTTGACGAAAAGAAAGAGGGTGTTGCTAGTTAGACGGTAAATGATTCACCGCAACCACATTCACCTTTTTGGTTAGGGTTGTTAAATTCAAAGCCTTCATTCAAACCATTTTTCACATAATCCATCTCTAAACCATTGAGATAAACAAGGCTTTTAGGATCAACAAAAACTTTAACACCGAGTTGTTCAAACACTTGATCATGTGTATCGATATCATCGACAAACTCAAGTACATAAGCCAACCCAGAACAACCCGAAGTTTTCACACCAATACGAATGCCTTCACCCTTACCGCGGTTTTGCAGGTAATTGCTGATGTGAGTCGCAGCATTTTCAGTTAAATGGATCATGAAAACTCCAATATTATTTCGGTCATCAATTAAGCTTTCGCTTTCTTACCACGATAGTCTTCAATCGCAGCTTTGATTGCATCTTCAGCCAATACAGAGCAGTGTACTTTTACTGGTGGAAGCGCAAGCTCTGTCGCAATATCAATATTTTTAATTGCTTGAGCTTCATCAAGTGTTTTACCTTTTAACCATTCAGTTACAAGAGAGCTTGATGCGATTGCAGAACCACAGCCGTAAGTTTTGAAGCGAGCTTCTTCAATTACGCCATTGTCATCGACTTGAATTTGTAAACGCATCACGTCGCCACATGCAGGTGCGCCGACCATACCTGTACCTACGTTTTCTGCATTTTTGTCTAATACACCAACATTACGAGGGTTTTCGTAATGATCAATTACCTTTTCGCTATAAGCCATGTCGCTTCTCCAAACCTCGGGGTCAGCCTAATATTAATATGAGGGTTAAAACATACTTTTCAATGAAGTGCTCAATAGAGCACCTTATAAATTAGTGTTCAGCCCATTCAACTGTTGAAAGGTCAATCCCTTCTTTGTACATATCCCAAAGCGGAGAAAGTTCACGTAATTTCTCAACAGCAGCTTTGGTAATTGTTAACACATGATCAATATCTGCCTCAGTGGTGTATTTACCAAAACTGAAACGGATTGAGCTGTGTGCCAACTCGTCAGATAAACCTAAGGCACGCAATACGTATGATGGTTCTAAAGTTGCAGATGTACATGCTGAACCACTTGAAACGGCAGCATCTTTTAATGCCATCATCAGTGACTCGCCTTCAACGAAGTTGAAGCTGACATTTAGATAGTTTGCAACGTTCTCAGTCGGATGACCATTCAAGAACACTTGCTCAAGGTCTTGGAAGCCATTCCATAGTTTGTCACGTAGGTGGCGAAGACGCTCTTGTTCTGCTTGCATGGTTTTCCCAGCAATTTCAAAAGCTTCACCCATACCTACAATTTGATGAGTTGCTAAAGTACCAGAACGCATACCACGCTCATGACCACCACCATGCATTTGCGCTTTTAAGCGAACCCGTGGATTACGACGAACATATAATGCACCGATTCCTTTAGGGCCATAAATTTTATGACCAGAGAAGCTCATTAAATCAATTTTCATGGTTGAAAGATCGATTTCGACTTTACCAGCGGCTTGTGCAGCATCAACGTGTAAGAATGTTTTATTCGCACGTGTTAGCTCGCCAATAGCCGCTACGTCAGTAATCGTACCGATTTCATTGTTCACCATCATCAGCGAAACAAGAATGGTATCTGGACGTAAAGCTGCTTTCACCATTTCAGGCGTAATTAAACCTGTACGTGGTTCAGGTTCTAAATAAGTAATTTCAAAACCTTGTTCTTCTAGCTCACGGCAAGTATCTAACACTGCTTTGTGTTCGATTTTACTAGTAATGATGTGCTTGCCTTTTGAACCGTAAAACTGAGCAATACCTTTTAATGCTAAGTTGTCAGATTCAGTTGCACCAGAAGTCCAAACGATCTCACGTGGATCTGCTTTAACTAGGTTTGCAACTTGTTCACGTGCATATTCAGCTTTTTCTTCAGCTTGCCAACCATAGGCATGCGAGCGTGATGCAGGATTACCAAAAGTCCCTTCGAAGGTTAAACATTCCATCATACGTTGTGCAACTTCAGGAAGTACTGGTGTTGTTGCTGCATAATCAAGATAAATTGGACGTTTCATGTCAAATACCTGTAACCGATAGGAGGGCTGAATCTAAACTTGCTGAGTTTTGACGTAGTGAAACAGTTTGAACGTTGTCACGTGTAATTAAGTCTGCAAGAGAAATTTTTGCGAGATAATCGGCAATATGGTGGGAGAGTTCTTGCCATAAGTCATGCGTTAAGCACATTGCACCATTTTGGCAGTTACCTTTATGGTCACAACGTGTCGCATCGACAGTTTCATTTACAGCTTCGATAATTTCTAGCACAGTGATTTCAGCGGCATTGCGTGCAAGATGATATCCACCGTTAGCACCACGAACGCTTGAAACTAACTCATGACGCTTAAGTTTCGCGAATAACTGTTCTAAATAAGCGACTGAGATGGATTGGCGTGCTGCTATTTCCGCAAGCGTGATCGTTTGTTCAGTTGGCTGCAAAGCTAAATCAAGTAGAGCAGTCACTGCGTAACGACCGCGAGTTGTAAGGCGCATGATTCGATACACATGGTTAGACTAGATGTCTAAATTTTATTAATTCCGACTAAAATAGTCAAGTTTTAAATTGTCATTATCAGTGTGAAAAGTGAAATATATTTGAATTATTGTATCCACATAGTATAAACAAAAAAGGCAATAAAAATAAAGCTCAATACAGCAAAGCCAATATTGATCAGGCGCTGGCGTTTTTGCATTCGGTGAATACGGTTTTTATATTGTTTAACTTCAACCAATAATGAGTTGATCTCAGAGCGTTGCTGATCAATTTTATCAAGCAATGGCGCGATTCGTTGCTGAGACGCAATAGCTTCTGCATCATTATCAAATGCATTGAACCATTGTTTCCAATTTGCGAATATACTCGTGAGTGTGAGGTGAGGGATTAAATCCATCACATCTTCTTGAAGTCTTGCATCACCTAAAATACGCATATTGTAAATACTGCGCTGATTATTAAATACGAAAATTTTAATCAAATCGATGAGTGTGCTATTTATTTCTAGATCAACTTTTCGATCTAGTGCTTTCATATCAAATAAAATTCCTTTTTCGGTAAATTGGACATAAAAGTCAAAAAAAGGAATATAGCTGTTGATTCGAATGGTAACTTTTTCATCGATAAGCTTTTTCGCTTGCAAGCGTAAAGTTGCATCATGCGTGAGAATGAATGAAAAAAAAGTTTCTAAAACAATGATGACAATGTTTAGCAACAAATGGGGGTGTTTATGTCTTTGTTGCGTATCACTCATAGGTCTCTTTGTCCTTGCCAATCACACTATAAATTTCATAAAGCACGTAAATCTGAGTATCCATACTCAATTGTTAAAAATAATTTACATGACTTTATTGCTTTGTAGAACAGTTTTTTAAAACGATCAAGTCTTAACTTTGATATTATAAAAACATTTTTATGGTTAAATACGACATACTGTTTGTAAAGTGCTTGGGAGTAATGGTTAATGGACAACTCAAATGTAGAACACCCAACTGATGAGGCAGAGGTAAAAACTAAGCTAAAATCAAAGAGTTCTAAAAAATCTGCTCTTGATTTCAAAAAGTATACGCAACAGATTTGGCTGGCTGGATTAGGTGCTTTTTCACGCGCCGAAGAAGAGGGAAATAAATTATTTGACTCTTTAGTCAAGGTGGGTGAAGAGCTAGAATCCAAGACCGTAGATTTTGCTGATAACACTGTTGGAAAAGTAACTGAGAAAGCCAAAGAATCAGTGACGGATACTAAAGATAAAGTTGAAAAAATTTTAGACACAGGTGTGAATCATTCGTTGAATCGTATTGGTCTAGTCACTCCAAAAGATCTCCAGCATATCGAGCAACTTTTAGTTCAGCTACATATTAAAGTAGATGCATTGATTGAAGAAAATAATCTATTAAAGAGTAAATTGAATAAAAAGTAAAAAATATAGGCACTCGTCTGTTTATGTGGTTTTTGAGTATTTATTTTTGCTAAAAAGCCTTTCTAGTATTGCGTTCTCCCCTAAAGCATTGCTATAAAGGCGGCATGGCCTTTTAAACTATAGCCTTGGATCTTAACAAACGATATTAAGAGGATATTTTTTATCATGAATAAATCAGAATTAATTGATGCGATTGCTGAAAAAGGGGGAGTATCTAAATCGGATGCTGGTAAGGCACTCGATGCAACGATTGCGTCAATCACTGAAGCACTTAAAAGCGGTGATACGGTTACTTTAGTTGGTTTTGGTACATTTAGCGTTAAAGAACGTGCTGCACGTACTGGTCGTAATCCTAAAACAGGTGAAGAGCTTCAAATTAAAGCAAGCAAAGTACCTAGTTTTAAACCAGGTAAGGGTTTAAAAGATTCAGTTGCGTAATCTTTTTAAATCAGAAAACGCACCATTTTGGGTGCGTTTTTTATTTATTGAATGAAATACTTTATTCAGCATTCATTCGCTTTGGTTTTTCAGTTAAAATTGCCCCGAAATAAAATATTGGAATACTTATGGAATCATTTCGTACAGTCATTAAGGGTTGGCTTGGCAAAGTCCTATTAGTTTTGTTTTTGACCCCTTTAGCGCTTGTAGGTATTGAAGGATATTTTAGCGGCAGTAATAAAGCAGACGTTGTGAAATCTGTTAACGGACAAGATATTTCTAATAAAGACTTGGAAAGTGCGACTAAAAATTATAAAGATCAATATTTATCAATGGTAAAGGGTGATGAGTCTCTTTTAAATCAGCCTGTTATTCAGCAAAAAGCTTTAGATGCGCTGATTGCACGCTCTTTATTGCAACAACAGGCAGAAAAATTAGGTATTTCTTTAAGCGATACTCAGCTAGAGCAAATGTTAGCACAACAACCAAGTTTCCAAGAAAATGGAAAGTTTTCTCAAAAGTTGTATGAAAATTATTTACGTTCAGTTGGAATGACTAACCAAGCTTTAATCGCAAGCTTGCGTCAAGATCATGCCCTAAAAATGATTTCATCGACTTTGTTAGATTATGCGTTGGTAAGTCAATCTGATTTACATCAGCTTGCGAGTTTGCAAACAGAACAGCGTACTTTGCATTTAGCAAGTATTAAGTTGGATGATTATAAAAAAGGTTTGACTGCGTCGACTCAAGAAATAACAGAGTACTACAACAAGCATAAAAATGAATTTAAGCAAGTTGCGAGTGTTGATGTTGATTATGTGGTTTTAAGCCCAGCATTATTGCCTCAAACTAATTTAAATATCACTGAGGCTGATTTACAACAAGCTTATAAGGCTTTTGTTGAAAAGCAGCAGAAAGATGCAAAACGTGAAGTGAAGCATATTTTAATTACAACTGATGCGCGCGATGCGGCAGCAGCTCAAAAAATTGCGAATGATGTTTATGCCAAGATTCAAGGTGGAATGTCATTTGCTCAAGCGGCTGCACAATTTTCTGAAGACCCGACTTCAAAAGCACAGGGTGGTTTGGTTGATGCTTATGCGCCAGGTATTTTCTCAGCCGACTTTGATAATGCGGTTAATGCTTTAAAGAATGGTGAAGTTTCTAAACCTGTTAAAACACAATATGGCTACCATATTATTGAAGCAAATGCACCAGTTGCAAATATTCCTTCATTTGAGAGCGAGAAAGCTCGCTTAACAGCTGAAGTGCAGAAGGCAAAAACTGCAAATTTATTTAGCGATACTGTAAATAGCTTAAATGAAATGGTTGTGGGCAATGACTCTTTAGAAGCGGTTGCTCAAGAAGTGAAGGGTGCTCGTGTTGAATCTTTAAATGGGGTGACCTTAACTACTCAAAACCCTTATTTGAGCGATTTAAATGTTAAAGCAAAACTGTTTAATGATGATGTGAAAAACGGTGACCGTAATGCATCTTCTAATATTCAGTTAGCGAATGGTGATACGATTTGGATTAAAGTCCGTAATTACCATGCAGCGGGCGTTAAACCATTAGATCAAGCGACGGCTGAAGTAAAAGCAAAAGTCATTGATGCAAAGGCATATAAAGCTGCTCAAGCAAAAATTTCAAAGATTTTAGCTGATTTTAAAGCGTTACCTGCTGCACAAGTTGTTGCAAAATCACAAGTCACTTTTGAAGATGCAGGTACATTTGCACGTTCTCAAGGTTTAAAGCGTGCAATTGAACGTGCTGCTTTCAGTATTCCAGCGCCAACTAAAGAAGGTATGTGGTCTGCTACGACAGCAAAATTACCTAATGAGTTGGTTATCGTTGCGGTTTCAAACGTGAATACTAATGCTGCAAATGAGTTACCGCCAGAGCAAATTGCTGAGTTAACTAAGTTGTATCAGCAGTTCCGTGGTCAGCAGTTACTAGAAGACTATACTGATTATTTAAAATCACAGGCGAAAATCAAATAAGTTTGATCTAAGCTTTGAAATTTAAAAAGCCAGTTCTTATGAACTGGCTTTTTTGTGCATGATAAACATTATTTTTTCTGAATAAATTTAGCTTCTTCGGATTGTGGATATTGGTTAAGCAACTTTGTTTTATACTTATTGGCAAGAGCAGTGTTTTTATCGACTTCTTTTGCAATGCTATAAAGTTGATAAACCGCTCGAGAAGCTTTTGCTGAATTGGGATAGCGTGTTACTACGATATTATAGTTTTGCTTGGCTGCTTTATAGTCAACAGGTTCAACCGCTAAATAAAACTCAGCTAGCCAAAAGTAAGCGTTTCCAACATAAATTCCATTTGGGTGGTTCTTAATGAAATTTTGCATTGGTTGGATGGCTTTTTTTGCACCACCTTGTTTGTAGGCATCTAGAGCAACCGTATATGCTGCTTTTTCTAGCTCAATTTGGTTGTTGGTATTGCTTGTGGTAGCGGTATTTGACTTCGGTTGTACGACAGGTGTCTGAGGGACTGTGTCTTGTTTTACAGGACTAGGAGCTGTTGATGTTGGAGCTGAGTTTGTTTCTGTTTTTACTATATCAGTTGTCGTACTATTTTTTGGTTCTGTATTTTCTTCTGGTGGGTCAATTTTTTGAGAGAGTAATTCTAAGCGTTGATCTAAATCTGTATAGCGATTTGCCAACTCTTTTTTCAGTTGTTCAATTGAATTGTCATGCTCTTCTAATTGTCCTCGTAATTTTCGAACTTCTTCTTCTAGTTTTTGGTTCTTTTGAATGAGATCCCAATTTAGGTTTGAGCCAGGATTAGAGATATTTGTATTATCTGCAATCGTCTGGCTCAGTGCACGAGATTCAATGGGAACATTTGCATATAAATGTGCGCTAGCGAGTAAGGCAGTAAAAAGTACGGAATACTTTTTTAGCATAAAAATTCATCCATAAAGTTAAAAAGCCGTGAGCGAACAAGTCCTCATGTTTACTTGTGGCACACTAGATCTATGTTTTTGATTTAGTCATTAAAGCAGCAACTCATTTAAATGCAATAAGCATTTACAATCTTCAAGCATTTTTCGAATAAAGAAATTATCTGTTGTTTAATGTTTATACATATTTAAGTTAAACGGATAATATAGAGATATATCTTGCTGATGAAATAAGCAATTGAATCAAAAAGTCACTTAAAAACAGATACAAGTCTTGCAACTCAGGCAAAAACCTCTATACTTTGTCAGGCAATGGTAGCCCTGCTGGTAGCTTCGCAATTGTACTCTATGAACCCCGCCAGGACCGGAAGGTAGCAACGGTAATAGATCTATGATGTGCCGAGGTCATGCTAGTAGGGTTGCCACCATTTATTCTTCATCGCTCGTTCGAGCAATTGCTTTAATAATTATTTCCATATCAAATCCTCGGTACTGTAAGAATCTAATTTGTCTTGCTTTTAGTTTTGGATCCGTCTCTACTTCCATCCCGAATTTCTTTATTTTGAGTTGATAAGCTTGATCTAGCCAATCGACCTCTGAAAGTTCTTCAGTAATAAGTTCTGTATCGAGTTGTTTTGCTTTTAAAGCCTGTTTAATTCTTTGTAATCCTTTACCTTTTCTAAGTTGACTGGCCAATGTGAGTTCTGCAACACGTTGGTCGCTTTGGTAATTTTGTTGTGCTAACTCATCAACTAGATTTGCGACTTCTTCTGGATTGATCGCATATTGATTTAATTTTGCTTCGAGATCTGCTTTGGAATAATCCCGACGTGTAAGAAGGGCAAATGCATAAGAGCGTAATCTTGCACCTGTTAGTGTTTTTGGTTTCTCTATTTTTTCAGAATTAAACAAGTTTTATATCCTCTTGAAAGAAAAACGCCCCGAAGGGCGTTTCAGCTTAGCTTTCTAAAAAATCTGGTTCTTCTTCATCTTCAGTTTGAGCTGCTTCTTTGTTGTTTTTAGTAAGCAGTTGTTCACGAATGACCTTTTCGATTTCTTGAGCCATTGCTGGATTTTCCTCAAAATGTCGAATCACGTTATTTTTACCTTGACCAATTTTATTGCCTTGATAAGAATACCAAGCACCCGCTTTTTGTACGATGTCTTGTTGAACAGCAAGATCAACCAATTCGCCTAACTGATTGGTACCTTTGCCATACATGATTTGGAACACAGCTTCTTTGAACGGAGGTGCCATTTTGTTTTTCACAACTTTAACACGCGTTTCGTTACCTGTGATCTCGTCACCTTCTTTCACTTGACCAATACGACGGATGTCTAATCGTACAGAAGCGTAGAATTTAAGTGCATTACCACCTGTAGTGGTTTCTGGGCTACCAAACATCACACCAATCTTCATACGGATTTGGTTAATGAAGATCACCATACAGTTCGAGCGTTTTGCATTACCTGTAATTTTACGCAGAGCCTGACTCATTAAGCGTGCTTGTAAGCCCATGTGTGAGTCACCCATTTCGCCTTCAATTTCAGCTTTAGGGGTTAATGCTGCTACAGAGTCGACAACGATTAAATCGATTGCACCTGAGCGAACCAACATGTCGGCGATTTCGAGTGCTTGTTCACCGTGGTCAGGTTGCGAAACCAATAGATTGTCAATATCTACACCCAACTTACGTGCGTATTCTGGGTCTAATGCATGTTCTGCATCGATAAAGGCACAGGTACCACCATTTTTTTGACATTGCGCAATCGCTTGTAATGTCATGGTTGTTTTACCTGAAGATTCAGGACCATAAATCTCAATGATACGACCTTTAGGTAATCCACCGATCCCTAATGCGATATCGAGAGTTAAAGAACCTGTAGAAACCGCTTCAACTGCTTGTACAGTATTATCACCTAAGCGCATCACGGTATTTTTACCAAACTGCTTTTCAATTTGGCTTAAGGCTGCTTGTAACGCCTTGCTTTTATTATCATCCATCTCAAAACCTCAAAACTTTATCTTCTTAACGACTAACCCAAGTGGATGTACTGAATCTCAACTTGTTGGGACTTGAGTATAGTGGCAGATTCTAGTTGTATATTCCACATCTGATCTGTGTCAGTACGACACAAGATGACGCATCCAAATTAGAAAATTTTATTCATCATGATATGACCATGATTGTACATTTTCTTGTTTAAAACGATTGATATCACGACGATCTTTTTTACTTGGTCGGTGATCAGGTCGGGCTAGATTATGCAATTTTCGCTGTGATGCATGCAACTCTCTACGCTCAATACTTTCGGGTGTTTCTTCATAAAGAAGTTGAGCCATGGGGGCACCACCTCGAACAGCCGATAGCGCTTTCACAACAACGGTCTTTTTCTCAAAGCCTTGTTGGATGGTGAGTTCCATTCCAATACGCACGTCTCTAGAAACTTTAACGCGGTCGTTGTTGTGATGGACTTTACCACCTTCAATCGCGGCTTTGGCAATAGAGCGTGTTTTAAAAAAACGTGCAGCCCAAAGCCATTTATCAATGCGCATGGCATCCATGCTGTCTGATTCATGCTGTTTTGGCATCTGTTACCTGTAAGTTGGTGTCAAGATAATCAAAGAGATTGGTTAAATGATCAAGTGATGGGTACGCTATTTCCGTGGCGAGTCGAGCTGGTTTAGCACTAGACGGTTGTAAAATGCTAAACAATTGGTTAATACCAAAACGTTCAGCACCTTGGAGTACCGCAACCGTATCATCAATAAATATTGCTTGAGCTGGATCAAATGGATGTATTTGCTGTAACTTTTGCCAAAAAGCGACTTCTTCTTTGGCATGCCCAAGCTCTTCACTACTGATCATGACGTCAAAGTAAGGGCTAAGTTGGACATTTTCAAGCTTCAGTTGTAAGCCAGCTCGATCAGCATTGGTCAGTAACCAACAGCGATAGCCTTGAGCTTTGAGTTGTTCTAATAATTCATGACAACCTTTACGTGCGCAAATTTTTTCACGGTGTTCATATTGTAGTTGTAAAACATCTACGCCAACTTTAGCAGTCCAATACGCCGAAGAATACCAAGATAGTGTATGCTTATGCTGTTGGTAAAATTGGAATAGTGTTTGTTTACTTTGCTCTAAACTGCATTGGTGTGTTTGGGCATGACGTTCAGGTAAACAATGATTCCAAATAAAATCATCGAAGGCTAAATCGAGTAATGTGCCATCCATGTCGAACATGGCGATAGGCTGCTGCTGTAAATCTGAATATGACATAAGGCTGATCTATGTTTATTAAAACGCTTGCCCCACAAGATCAATTTATTCTGAAACTTGTGCCAATCATGGCGCAGGCAAGTCAAATATTATTGGAAGAATATCAAAATTATTGTGCGGGTGGTGAGTTTAATATTCAGGAAAAAAGTGATGATTCGCCTGTGACTCAGGCAGATTTAAAAGTAAATCGTTTTTTATTAAAGCAGTTAGCGGAATTTACGCCAGAGTTACCAGTGTTGTCAGAGGAGAGTGATTATTCTGCTCGATCTGCTTGGTCACGTTGCTGGATGCTCGATCCTTTAGATGGTACGAAAGAGTTTATTCATGAGCGTGATGAATTTACGATTAATTTAAGCTTGATCGAGGGTAATGAAACGACTTTTGCGATTATTGCCGTACCCTGTGAACAGGTCATGTATATTGGTTATCAGTCACACTTACCTTATAAGTATAGTTTTAGCCGTCAAGAATGGTTTCAATATCAGGTCGAAGAACATGATTTGACAACACCACTTCAAATTGGTTTGAGTCATAACAGTAAAAATCCAAAGTATAAAAATTTTATCGAACCAATTTTGCGAGATCGTGCTGTAGAAAGACGTGAGGCAGGGAGTGCTTATAAATTTTGCATGATGTTAGAAGGTGAAATTGATATTTACCCAAGATTTCATCCAACCTCAGAGTGGGATACCAGTTCAGGACAAGCTTTGCTTGAAAGTATCGGTGGTGGATTGATGACTCTGGGTGGAAAACCATTTCAATATAATCAGCGTGAAACGGTATTGAATGGTGGTTTTATTGCTTTTAGAGATCAATATTGCAAAAAAATTGCTTATGAGGCCTTGGCGCATTCAGGCATTTTAGATTGAGTCTTGTCGTCTGCATGGTATAGTGAGCTAAATTCTCATCTTTTGTAAATTGTGATATGGCTCTGCATTTATTGCCAAAAAGCATGTTTGAAGCAGTTGATCTGCTTCCTGATGCCTCAATTCCTGTAACACTGTTTACTCGCCATTCGTTGCGTGAATTGGTGAATGGGCAGGGTTTGGCTGGTTATGACTTGCAATTAACGGAACAAGGTCGAGATTTGGCTTATGCATGGGGTCAATATCTTATTAAAAATACGGATCGAGCAATTCAACATTGTATCTCTAGTCCGATTCAGCGTTGTGTTGATACGGCTGCATTAATGATTCAAGGTGCAGATGGGATTCATGAGGCAATAAATACGCATACGATCGAAATTGTTGAGCAGCGATTGTTAGTAGAACCCGGAAGCTTTGTATTGGATATTCAGCAAGCAGCCCCTTACTTTCGTAAACAAGGTGCATTAGGGTTTATTAATAGCTTTGTGAATAATGCTTTGCCTGGTATGAAACATCCAATTACAGGCGTTTTTGATGTTCTGGAGCTGTTATATCATACCCATCCAACGCAACATCAGGGTTTAAGCTTGGCTGTTAGCCACGACACCATTATCGCTGCGATCGTTGCAGTGATTTCAGGTCAAACACAAATTGATAAGTCGGATTGGCCTGAGATGATGGAGGGCTTATTTGTGTGGTTTGAAGGTGAGGATTTTAGCAGTAGTAAGCTAAAATGGATCTGGCGTGGTCAAAAGCATGAATTGGTTATTAAAGATTTTCAGAATAAATAAGATTTTTGAAAAGTATGATTTAATTGTGCAATTTAAAATTAAAAAACTACTAACGTTGCATTACTAAGTTGAAAACAATAAAAAAGCCCGAAAATCGGGCTTTTTTACATGCATCAAATTAGTTAGCTAATGCTTTAATTTGAGCGTTTAAGCGGCTCTTGTGACGAGCAGCTTTATTTTTGTGGATGATGCCTTTATCAGCCATGCGGTCGATTACAGGTACAGCTGTTTTATAAGCTTCTGAAGCAACAGCATAGTCACCAGCAGCGATCGCATTTACAGTACGTTTGATGTAAGTACGAACCATAGAACGCAAGCTTGCGTTGTGTTTACGTGCTTTAACGTTTTGACGAGCACGTTTTTTAGCTTGAGCAGAGTTTGCCACTCGTGCACTCCTTGAAAATAAGTTGGTCTGGGCGGGCTGAAGTTAAAACCAAAAAATATTGGCAACATTCACCAGCCCGTAAACAAGTGCCATATTTTGAGGAAACTAAGCCCCGAAGTCAAGCCTTGTGATACTTTTAAGTACATTTAACAGGTGATAATCTTGCAAGAAAACGTTACATTAGGCTTAGTTATGAGTCGGAATAAATAAAAATGAGAATAGGTGATAAAAAGGCAATTGTGATTGGTGCTACAGGGCTAGTGGGTGAAGCGCTAGTGGCTGAATTGGAACAGTCAAATGATTTTAGTTCTGTGACTGTTGTGGTGAGGAAAAATTCAGATAAATTAAAATCTTATAGTAAAGTAAATCAGCTTATTCTAGAAGATTTTTTGCTTTTGAATGATGAAGATGTAAGCACTTATACCCATGCATTTAGTTGCTTAGGTAGCACGATTAAACAAGCTGGATCGAAACAAGCATTTTACGCAATTGACTATGAAATTAACGCTCATTTTGCTGATTTAATCCAAGATAAAAATATTCATTTATTGGTGGTCAGTGCTTTAGGGGCGAATGCTAATTCACCAGTTTTCTATAATAAAGTTAAAGGTGAGTTGGAAAACTACTTAAAAAGCTTGTCGATGTATAAGCTCTCAATTTTTCAACCGTCACTCTTAATTGGTAAGCGTAGTGAAGTACGAGTTTTAGAAGATGTGGCACAAACGCTATTCAAATTGGTTGAAAAGACTTGGACCAAGCCGTTTAAATATAAGCCTGTAACCGCAGAACAATTGGCGCATACTATGCTAAATGCAGCTCAAACTCAGACAGCAGCATTCAAGCTGTACGATAATTTGATGATACAACAAACCCAATAATGGAGATTTTCAGTGACTACGATTCCTTTTGTAACTTGCGACTTGTTAGATGATAATCCTGAGAAAGATTTACAGGTCGTAACACCATCATTAGACGGTAAGTTTTTTAAAAGTTATGGTGCGCGTAAAACCTTTGGTGGGCAGATTGTAACAGTCAAGTGTTTTGAAGATAACTCACGTGTAAAAGAGCTATTGGCAACTGATGGTGCAGGTAAGGTGCTGGTTGTAGATGGTGGCGCTTCTATGCGTTGCGCCCTGATGGGTGACTTGATTGCAGAATCGGCGGTGAAGAACCAATGGAATGGCGTGGTGATTTATGGCTGTGTACGTGATGTGGATGCAATTGCCGAACTTGATTTAGGTGTGCATGCATTGGCTGCAATTCCACAAAAAAGTAATCGTAAGGGCATAGGTGAAGTTGATATTACATTGTATTTTGGTGGTGTGACGATCAATTCTGGCGATTATATCTATGCTGATAATAATGGCATTGTAATCGCGAAAGAAAAACTAATTGACTGCTAAAGGATAGCAATATGCTCAAAATGGTGAATCATCAATTTAAGGTTTTACAATCTGTTGTTGCAACTTTAATTGAAGGCGGAAGAGGTGTGATGGGAACACCCCAACCGAATCAGCCTTCGAAACCGTTAAAACTTTATGAGTTTGAAGGTTCACCCTTTTGTCGCCGTGTTCGTGAAGTGATTACCATGCTGAATCTGGATGTGGAAATTTATCCATGTCCGAAAGGTGGTCAAAAATATCGCCAAATCGTTAAAGAAAAAGGCGGTAAAAAACAGTTTCCTTTTTTGATTGATGAAAACACGGGTGATCAACTCTATGAGTCACAAGAGATCATTCATCATCTATTCAAATACTATGGTAAAACTGGGAAAACGCCGAAAAAATTCAGCCACTATCCAAAGCTTCCTTATGTTTCTGCTTTAGCCTCACTTGCAAATGCAGCACGTGGTGTATGGATTAACAAGAAAATTGTTAATCGAGCAGCACCAGAACAATTACTTGAATTGTGGAGTTTTGAAGGAAGTCCCTATACACGATTGGTTCGTGAAGTTCTGACTGAATTGGAAATTCCGTATATTTTGCATAATGTTGCGAAAGAACGTTGGCAAGATATGGGACCTGCGGTTTTACGTTTAAAACCTGGTCAATATATTCCATTACCGAATGGGAAGCGTGAAAAGGTTGTTGAAGTGATGGGACGAGATATTCAAGTGCCGTATTTGGTTGATCCGAACACAGGCATGAAAATGTTTGAGTCAGCTAAAATTATTGAGTACCTAAAGAAGCAGTACGGATAATAGAATAAATTGTAAAAAAGCATCTTTTAGAAGATGCTTTTTTTATATATGGAGTCTAGCAGTTGCTTCAATGATTGGTTTAGCGGTTTAATAGGCTCGAAATAGCCATATGATCAATTCCAAAATGTTAAGCCAACTAACGAACCTATTCAAAAGTTCAAAGGAAACACCTGAACAGTTATTCCTCAAAGAAAATGACTTGGTTTTTGATAGTCGCGGTGCAATTTATAGGGGCATCGTTTTGAATGAGTTAGGATTTCGTCTGGAATATTTCTCAAACCGAAAATTAGATCGATTTGATGATCTAGAGAAGCTGTTTAGGATTGCACCGCAAATTAATGAAAAGATTGATTTGGAATTGCACTCACAGCGATTTGTTGAGCGCTTAGGAAATACAGAAGAAAACCTTAAAGAGTTAAAGCAAATCATTAAAGTTTTAAATGATTATTATGTGAAGTTTCAAAGACCAAGATAAGTATAAATATTTTTATGAGTTTTAATATCTAAATAAAAAAGCTGAATCATTTGATTCAGCTTTTTATTATGCAAGCTAACGATTATTTTTCAATAATTGCTGTTACACCTTGACCGCCAGCAGCACAGATCGAAACTAAGATACGACCTGAACCTTTTTGGTTTAAGATTTTCGCAGCAGTGGCGATGATACGACCACCAGTTGCAGCGAATGGGTGACCCGCAGCTAAAGAAGAACCTTTAACGTTTAATTTGCTACGATCAATTGAACCTAAAGGTGCATCTAAACCTAAACGCTCTTTACAGAATTTCTCATCTTCCCAAGCTTTCAAAGTAGAAAGTACTTGTGATGCAAACGCTTCGTGGATTTCATAGTAGTCGAAGTCTTGAAGTTTAAGACCAGCACGCTCAAGCATACGTGGAACTGCATAAGCAGGAGCCATTAATAAGCCTTCTTTCTTGCCAACGAAATCAACCGCAGCAGTTTCAGTGAAAGTTAGGTAAGCAAGAACTTCATGACCATTTGCTTTAGCCCACTCTTCAGAAGCTAAAAGTACGCATGAAGCACCGTCAGTCAGTGGAGTAGAGTTACCCGCTGTCATGGTTGCAGCTTCGCCCTTGCCAAATACTGGTTTTAGTTTTGCTAATTTCTCAGCAGTAGAGTCAGCACGTAAGTTGTTGTCACGGCTTAAACCTAAGAACGGTGTGATTAAGTCATCGAAGAAACCTTCTTCGTATGCTTTCGCCATTTTTTGGTGAGAAGAAGCAGCTAAAGCATCTTGATCTTCACGGCTAATGCCCCACTCAAGAGCAGTAATTGCCTGATGGTCACCCATTGAAAGACCTGTACGTGGCTCACCATTTTTCGGTGCATCCATCAAATCTTTAACATTGATTTTTTTCAATGCTTTAAGGCGGTCTTTACCTGTTTTAGCGATGTTCAGCTCAAGCAAAGCTTTACGTAAACCGTCACCCAATGCAATCGGTGCATCAGATGTGGTATCAACACCACCTGCAATACCCACTTCGATTTGACCCAAAGCAATTTTGTTTGCAACAAGGAAAGCGGCTTGTAAACCTGTACCACATGCCTGTTGAATGTCATAAGCTGGAGTTTCTGGTGCAAGTTGTGTGTTTAAAACACATTCACGCGTCATGTTGAAATCACGGCTGTGTTTTAATACTGCACCTGCAACCACTTCACCTAAACGTTGACCTTGTAGGTTAAAACGCTCAACTAAGCCGTTTAATGTCGCGGTGAACATATCCATGTTTGAGGCAGTGAAATATGCGCCGTTTGAACGAGCGAATGGAATACGGTTACCGCCAATAATGGCAACACGGCGAACAGTGTTTTGGCTCATGCTTTTATCCTGTTGAACAGAAGGTTTGGTTGTTTTAGCTGTTGCTACTTTTGTAGATGTAGAAGAAGCAGTGCTTTTTGTACTACGACTGGTAGAACGAGGACGAGTCGTTTTAGTTGTCGTACTTGCTGCTTTAGGAGTTGCGTCAGCACTTTTACTTGGAGTAGAAGTTGCTTTTGATGTATTTGACACAGTCTCTTGAGCAGAATTCTCGACTGCTGGATTTTCTTGAGTTGTTTTGCTCATAAGGCTTTTCCAAGCATAATTGCGATATTCTTACTATAACCATAGCATATTTCCAGTACTGCTGTATTGACTAGAATGACGCTTTAGACCACATTCAGGTCAAGACATCCAGACATGAAGTCAAGTATGATTTATTGTGAGTCAATCAAACATTGGTTTCATGTTATTTTGCTGACATGGTTTAGATGTTTGTAAAAATTCATTTGTATGAGAGATAATAATCATGACCGATCAATACCAAGCATTTACACAATCACCTTTGGGTAAATTTGTTGTAAAAAATTTAGGTTTACCATCACCAGTTAGCTTAGATCGTTTTGAAAGTGCCCAACCTGTTGTAAATGGTGCCGTATTGCTTGGCGCAGCACCTTCAAGCACAATTTCTGCTGCTATTGCTCAAGTTCTTAGCAATATCCATGCAGATAGCTATGTAGGCAATAATGTTGAATTACAACAAACTGCTGCAAAAGTAGGTTTAAACCTTCGTCCTTTAAATGCCGATGATAAAGAGTCTAAATTTAAAGCAGTTGTATTTGATGCTTCTGGTATCCAAGATTCTGAACAGTTAAAAGCGTTGTATAACTTCTTTAATCCAATCGCACGTCAAATCTCAAGTTCTGGCCGTGTAATTGTAATTGCTACAACACCTGAAACAGCTAAAACAGTAAAACAAGCGATCGCTCAACGTGCGCTTGAAGGTTTTGTGAAGTCTGTTGGTAAAGAATTCAAAAAGGGTATCACTGCTCAAGTGGTTTATGTAGATCAAGGTGCTGAAGCAAACTTAGAGTCTACTTTACGTTTCTTAATTTCACCACGTTCTGCTTATGTATCTGGTCAAGTGATCCGTATTTCTAAAGCAGAAACAGTGAAATTAGATTGGGCTAAGCCACTTGCGGGTAAAACCGCACTCGTAACAGGTGCAAGCCGTGGTATCGGTGAAGCAATTGCACAAGTATTGGCACGTGATGGCGCACATGTGATTTGCTTAGATGTTCCTCAACAACAAGCTGATCTTGAGCGTGTTGCGGGTTCAATTGGCGGTTCAGTATTGGCAATCGATATTACTGCTGCTGACGCTGGCGAGAAAATCAAAACTGCTGCGGCTAAACAAGGCGGTTTGGATGTCATCGTTCACAATGCAGGTATTACTCGTGACAAAACTTTGGCAAACATGAAGCCAGAGCTTTGGGATCTAGTCATCAACATTAACTTGTCTGCAATTGAACGTGTTAATGATTACTTACTTTCTAATGATGGTTTAAATGCAAATGGTCGTATCGTTTGTGTATCATCAATCAGTGGTATCGCGGGTAACTTGGGTCAAACCAACTATGCAGTGTCTAAAGCAGGCGTAATTGGTTTGGTTAAATTTACTGCACCAACACTGAAGAATGGTATTACGATCAACGCGGTTGCACCAGGCTTCATTGAAACTCAAATGACTGCTGCGATTCCATTTGCGATTCGTGAAGCAGGTCGCCGTATGAACTCAATGAACCAAGGTGGTTTACCTGTAGATGTTGCTGAAGCAATTGCTTGGTATGCTTCTACTGGTTCAACAGGTGTGACAGGCAACGTTGTTCGCGTATGCGGTCAAAGCTTGTTGGGCGCTTAAGCGTTAAAAGTTTTGAAGAGGGGGTGCTTGTGCATCCCTTTTTTATAAAAATATAGAAAGGTTCATTATGAATACACGCCATTTTAGTCAATTGCCAAAGCCTTACTTAGCTTATCCAAAAGTTATTCAAGGTTTAATTTTTAAAAAGCCAAAAGGCGAAAAAGTATTACCACAAATTGAATATGTGGTAGATACGCTTAACATTGATGTAAAACATTTAGAAAGCTATAACGAAATTTGTGGTTTTAAAAATGATGGTTTTGTACCAGCAATTTATCTAGCAGTACTGTCGCAAAGTCTGCAAATGCATATGATGACCAGTGAAGCGTTTCCATTTGCGATTTTAGGATTGGTACATATTCGTAACCAAATCAAACAAATTCGTAAAATCGGTGTGAATGAGCAAATTACGTTGTCATGTAAATTTGGCGAACTTCAGCCACATGATAAAGGCTTACAATTCGATTTCATTACAACTGCCAAAGTGGGCGGTGAAGTGGTGATGGAAAGTTTAACGACTTATTTATCACGTCAAAAAACTGAGAAAAAAGCTTCTGAAAAATCGAAAGAATCTAAAGAGCCTGCATATCAGCCAAAAGCAGAATGGAATATTTCTGAGAATACGGGTCGCCGCTACGCATTGATTTCAGGTGATTTTAACTTGATTCATATTCATGCAGTCACAGCTAAAGCATTTGGTTTTAAACAAGCGATTGCACATGGCATGTGGAGTAAGGCAAAAGCTTTGGCGAGTATTGAATTACCAGTTGCTTATGAAGCAGATGTTTGGTTCAAGTTGCCGATGTACTTACCATCAACTGTTGAGTTTTTAACAGCCGCTGAATCAAAACAAACTGACTTCTTGATTCGTAACGTTAAATCTAAAAAGCCGCATGTTGCGGGAACAGTGAAAGCACTTTAATACTGAATCGTATGGTTGAGTCAGCCCTTTTGTTCGCAAGAGGGTTATTCTAAAAAATATAAATATCATAAGGACATGTGCATTGATTAAAGAGATTTTATTTGCCGATACGCATAATTATCATGGCAAGGTTGATCATCGTTTTATTGACCTAGCAACCCAATTCAGTCGTTTTCAGGATGCGAGAAGCCATCAAGGTGGCGCTGCGTTGGTGGTATATTTTCAAGGTCAGAAAGTTGTTGATATTTTTACTGGTAAAAAATCTCAAGATCAAGATTGGCAAGCAGATACTTTGTCGATGTGCTATTCGACAGGTAAGGGCATATTGGCAACACTTGCACATATCTTGGTGAGTGAACGTTTACTTGATTACGATACGCCAATTGCACACTACTGGCCTGAGTTTGCTCAAAATGGCAAAGCCAATATAACATTGCGTCATGTCTTGTCCCATCAAAGTGGTTTGTTTGATATTCGCAATTTGATTGAGACAGCAACAGAAATGTTGGATTGGTCGCATATGTTAGAGCTAATGGCTGCTGCTACACCACGTTTTGAAGCAGGACAAAGTTTTGCTTATCAACCGCTGACTTATGGTTGGCTCGTGGGTGGAGTCATTGAAAAAGCAGTGAAACAGCCTTTAAGTTGGTTAATGCAGCTTTATTTGGTGCAACCACTTGAGTTGGATGGCGCATATTTTGGTACACCAAACTCTGAATTACAGCGAGTTGCACGCTTACTTGAAAAACCTAAAAAACCATCTGCACCAAAGCCACAAGTTAAAAAAACTGATTCACCACGCAAAGCCTCATTATCAGAAAAGTTCTTAGAACTTTCAGGACAAAGCCCTCAAGATTTCCAAGATGCGATGATTCCAAAAGGCATGCGTAATTTTAGCTTCTATAGTGATGCAGGCCTACAAGCCGTGATTCCCGCCGCGAACGGGGTGTTTACAGCAGATAGTCTTGCCAAAGTTTATGCAATGCTTGCTAATCAAGGGCAGTGGAAAGGTCAACAATTGATTCGTCCAGAAGTATTTAAGCAGTTAAGCACCGTACAATCTAAAGCACGTGATCGAGTGATGCCAATTCCAATGCATTGGCGTTTAGGCTTTCACCGTATTTTAACAATGGGCAAACGTGCGCCACATGGTTTTGGTCATGTTGGTTTTAATGGTTCAGGTGCATGGTGTGATCCTGACCGTGAACTCAGTTTCGCTTATACGCATAATTTTAGTACCACTTCTGCAACAGGCGATTATCGTTTATGGGGCTTGAGCCAAGAGACGCTCCGCTGTGCCGATGCAATCTTAAATGGGCGAAAAGGCTGGTTTTAATTTGATCTGGTGTAATGAGGCTGCATATAGTAAATAATAGCCTCCAATGACCTGAAAAAATACCTTATCTCAATAAGCTTAGATAAGGTTTTCTAAGGAATCTTAAGTTCGAAAGCACGTAAGATCTTGCATAACTGAATCATGGGTAGACCCATCAACGTAGTTTGATCGTCACCAACCATTTTCTCAAATAAGCTAATCCCTAAGCTTTCACACTTAAAACTGCCTGCGCAATGTAACGGTTGATCAATTTCGATATAACGTTCAATCTCAGTTAGTGTCAATTGACGAAATTTCACTTGGTAATGCTCAACCAGTGTGGTTTCAAAGCCAGATTGCAAGTGCTGAACACTGAGAGCGGTGCTAAAAAACACGATTTTCCCTGAGTTTTCTTGTAATTGTTGAATAGCATTTTCAACACTTAAAGGCTTACCAATGAAGTCATATGGTGCGTGTTCACGCCAAGCGACTTGATCAGAACCAATGACAATCGCATTGGGATTATGTTCAGCAATAACCCGTGCTTTCTGAAAAGCCAGACGTTTAGCCAAATCATCGGCATGTAATTCACCCATTGCAGATTCATCAATATCAGGTGAAATACAACGATAGTCCAATCGTAAACGATCCATCAAGTCTTTACGAGTTTGGCTGCTCGATGCCAAAATCAATTCAAATTGATTCATTAGACCGCATATTCCACGAGAATATTCAGTGGCACATAATGCAAAACCGCGTTATGGCAGGCATTCAACTTAATCGGTGGAGCATGACCTGCTTCGTATGCTTCAACCCAACGAGTCACACATATACACCAAAAATCACCAGGTTTTAATCCAGGGAAACCCACTTCTGGTAAAGGTGTAATTAAATCATTCCCAACTTTTTGTGAAAAATTTAAAAAATCTGACGTCATTTGCGCACACATGGTGTGCTGACCTAAGTCCGTGACCGCTGTATGGCAAAAACCATTACGGAAATAGCCCGTGATTGGGTCAAAGCAACAACTAGATAAAGGTTCGCCAAGAACATTTAAACGATTAATTTTTGGATCAGGATGAATAGACATAAGAATACAAAGATTTAATGACGATGATTATGATAATCAAAAGTGAAATTTTAGACAGCTTTTCTGCAAAAAAACTCACCTTTATTTTAGAGAATCATTTAAAATTGTGCCGTTTTTAAAATCAACTAGAGAGCCATCCATGAATTTTCAGCGCATGACTGACCTTGATTTAGCAGGTAAACGTGTTCTTATTCGTGAAGACTTAAACGTTCCTGTAAAAAATGGGGAAATTACCAGCGATGCACGTTTACGTGCTGCATTACCAACAATCAAAGCTGCGTTAGATAAAGGCGCTGCGGTAATGGTATTTTCTCATCTTGGTCGTCCTGTAGAGGGTGAGCCAAAGCCAGAGCAATCACTTGCACCAGTTGCAGCTTATTTAAGCACTGCTTTGGGTCAGGATGTTAAATTATTTACTGATTATTTAGATGGCGTTGAGGTTGAAGCGGGTCAAGTGGTATTACTTGAAAATGTACGTTTCAATCATGGTGAAAAGAAAAATAAAGAAGAGCTTGCACAAAAATATGCAGCACTTTGTGATGTATTCGTTATGGATGCATTTGGTACTGCTCACCGTGCAGAAGCGTCAACAGAAGGCGTAGCACGTTTTGCTAAAGTTGCTGCTGCTGGTCCGTTATTAGCCGCTGAATTAGATGCGCTAGGTCGAGCAATGCAAACACCTGAAAAACCAATGGTGGCAATTGTTGCGGGTTCTAAAGTATCAACAAAACTTGATGTATTAAATTCACTTTCTAGCATTTGTGATCAATTGATTGTGGGTGGTGGTATTGCTAATACATTCCTTGCTGCTGCTGGTTTCAATGTTGGTAAATCTCTCTATGAAGCTGATTTAATTGACACTGCAAAACAAATTGCTGCAAAAGTAAGTGTTCCATTACCAACTGATGTCGTTGTTGCTGATGCAACTCAAATCGACTTCAGTGACTTCTTAGGTTCTTTGGCAAACGCTCAAGCAGTCGTTAAGAAAGTAGAAGATGTTGCAGATACTGACATGATTTTAGATGTTGGTCCTGAAACTGCACAAGCTTTTGCAGAAATCTTAAAAACATCAAAAACGATTCTTTGGAATGGTCCAGTAGGCGTATTTGAAGTTGATCAATTTGGTGAAGGGACTAAGACACTTTCATTGGCAATTGCTGAATCTACTGGTTTTTCAATTGCAGGTGGTGGTGATACATTAGCAGCTATTGATAAATATGAAGTAGCTGATCAAATCGGTTATATTTCAACGGGTGGTGGTGCATTCTTAGAATTTGTAGAAGGCAAAACATTACCTGCGGTGGCTGTGTTGCTTGAGCGTGCTTAAGTCAGGTTTAGCCTCTGTTATATAACAAGTGATTAAAAAAGAGTCGATATCAATCGGCTCTTTTTATTGTGTCATTAAAGTGTCATATATTTGCAATATAATTGTCATTAACTTAAGCAAGTAACTGTGGAAAGCCGTGATGAAATTGAAATTAACCCTTGCCGCTTTAATTATTGCTCCGATGATGCTAACAGCATGTGGAAAGAAAGAAGAAGCAAAAAATGTTGAACAGCAAGAACAAGTAGCTTCAGATGTATCAGCACCGACTACTCCAGAGCAACAAGCTGCGATTGCTGCAATTGATAAACCAGAATTACAAGAGACGAAAACTGCTGAAGTGGTCAGTCCTGCTTCAGAAGTAGCTGCGAGCGAAGCTCACTAAGCTGCAATAACTAAAAAAGCCGATATTGAATATCGGCTTTTTTGTATTTATGAGTTGGCTTTACAATAAAAAGTCAAGGTTGTTTGATAATCATCATCTTTGGCTAGAGATGCATTTTTACCCGTAATTGTTCCAATGACACCAGCAGCAGCCTCAACCAACTTTCCAGTTTGTTCATCGACTACACCTTTTAAAACCCCTTGATATGCCGTTTTTTCATCAACAACAATTGGGGATGTATTCCGTGTGCAGGTTTTTTGCGCCGCACTAATCGCATTGTTTTTTGCAATCAGATTGGTTTTACCAACTCCTGTCACTTCATATTGATTGTTTTCTTTTTGAATGGCGAGGGTATTGGTTGGTGTTGATGCACATGCAGTCAGTCCAAGTGCCAAGCCACCTAATAAACTCATGATGAACGTTTTTTTCATTGCTTGTTCTCAAGTCGTGATCTAATTGTATTATTTGAACATATAATTTTTGATAGCCTTTGCAGCTTATGTACAGTTTATAGTGAGACTCTGTTAAATTTCTCAAATTACTAATTAAGCAGGGATTAAACGTGGTAGAAATCAGTTAGATTATGCTAATCTAAACAAATCCTTGTGTTAGTTAGATTCATGTCAATGACGGACTCAAATATAGAGACAATTCATCAAAATATCCATCAACGTCAATCTATTGGGCAATTAATTGAGCCAGCACCGAATACACAACAACTCGAAAAAGCGGTACAAGCTGCATTAACAGCACCTGATCATCATCGCTTAAAACCAACACGTTTTGTGGTTGTAACAGCTGAGCAACGAGCGGCTTTTGGTGAATTTTTAGCAAATGCTTTAGCTGATATGGGCGAAAATGACCCTGCACAATTAGAAAGAGTGAAGCATCATCCATTTCGCGCGCCTTTACTTGTTTTAGCCTTAACCACGATCCAAGATCACCCAAAGGTTCCGCACTTCGAACAAATTTTAAGTACGGGTGCTGCTGTTCAAAACTTCTTACTCTCATTACAAGCACAAGGTTTTGCGAGTATGTGGCGTTCTGGTGCAGTTGTAGAATCCAATTGGCTTAAGCAACAATTTGGCTTAAAAGAGCAAGATTTGATTTCTGGTATTATTTATATTGGGACAGCCGCTAAAACGATTGCACCTCGTGCAGAAATAGAGAGTCAAGATTTTTTAAAAGTATGGCAACAAGTTTAATCTTATTGATGAATGATTAAAGAAAGAAATTGGTTTCAGGAAAAAAAATGACAGAGTTAAAATTTAGTGATTTAGTTGAGCCTGTGGCAGTAGATCAAAAAACAGCATTAAGAATTACGGTATTGGGCGGTGGTAGTTTTGGTACAGCAATGGCGAATTTAGCCGTGCGTAATGGCTGCGATACCATGATTTGGATTCGTGATGCGGCTGTAGCAGAAGAAATTAATCAAACACATATTAATAAACGTTATTTACCTGATTATCCATTAGAGCCAGCTTTGCGCGCTGTTGCTGATTTAGAATTAGCAGTAAGAGATCGAGATATTATTTTGGTCGCAATTCCTAGTCATTCATTTCGTGATGTTTTAAAACAAATTGCGCCGTTTATTACGGCTCAAGCGGTAGTTTCATTGACCAAAGGCATTGAAGCAAAAACGTTTAGTTTTATGAGTGAAATTATTCGAGATGAACTGCCAGAAGTCCCTTATGGTGTTTTATCAGGGCCTAATTTAGCAAAAGAAATTATGGCAGGCATGCCATCAGGAACAGTCATTGCAAGTGAATCGGAATTGGTTCGCTACGCGGTACAACATGCATTACATAGCGCATTGTTCCGTGTTTTTGGTAGTGATGATGTACACGGTGTAGAACTTGGCGGTGCATTAAAAAATATCTATGCGGTTGCCATGGGAATGGGGGCAGCTTATAACATTGGTGAAAATACCAAGAGTATGATTTTAACCCGTGCTTTGGCTGAAATGAGTCGTTTCGCCGTAAAGCAGGGTGCGAATCCTTTAACTTTCTTAGGGCTTTCTGGGGTAGGTGATTTATTTGCAACCTGTAATAGCCCATTAAGTCGTAACTATCAAATTGGTTTTGCACTCGGTTCAGGTAAAACACTTGATCAAGCAACCAAAGAATTAGGTCAAACAGCTGAAGGGATTAATACCATTGTTCAAGTGCGTGCCAAAGCACAAGAACTTGATGTTTATATGCCGATTACCAATGCCTTATATGAAGTTATTTTTGAAAATGCGCCACCAATGACGATCGCTTTGTCATTGATGAAAAATGGTCATCGTAGTGATGTAGAATTTGTTTTACCACATCATGAAGTTTAATCAGAAAACTGTCATCAATCATTGTTAATATATAGGTATAAATAATAAGGTCGTTATATGCAGTTAACTTTAGTACGTCACGGTGAAGCATCTCCAGCAATCAATGGTAATGACACTCAACGCCCATTAACAGTTCGTGGACATCAACAAGCTGAGCAAACAGGACATTTTTTAAAAGATGTTATTCAGCCTGAAATTTTTATTGTTAGTCCGCTATTACGTGCCCAAGAAACTTTGGCACATATTAAGGCTCATTTTCACGGTATTCCTGTTTTAATTTGCGATAAAATTAAGCCTGATGATGATGCCAAAGATGCAATTGAGTGGTTATCAAAACTACCCTATGAATCTATTGCTGTGGTATGTCATATGAATGTTGTAGCACACATTGCAGAACAATTGACTCATGAGCGTTTTAATCCATTTGCATTAGCAGAAGTACGTATTTATGATCAAGCTGTGATTGCCAATGGCTTATCGACACAAAAGAATCGTTTTACACCAACATTATAATTTATATATCCGCGATAGGATAAGGGTACTGAACACCGATGCTGTATATATGGATGCCCGAAACCAATGGAACATGGTATTGGTCGGCAGGGGAAAATTGGTTGCAGACAAATAGTCTTGAGCAGTTGATTCAGGACTTACAAGTGCATAATGGAAAAGAGGCAGTGGTCTATTTTCCAAGCCGTAATGCGCAAATCTTGCAACAGCCTATGACAAAAATGCACTACAAGCAGTTAGGGCAAGAAGGGCTTAAATACTTATTAGAAGAATATGTGACTTTGCCAATCGATCAAATGAAGGTGGTTCATCATTTTCAAAATGATCAGCTTAGTGTGATGGGCGTGGCTCATTCCACAGTTGAGACATGGCAACATGCGCTTAGTCTTTTGCCAATTCAAATTGCAGCGTTCTTACCTGATTTTTTAATTTTGCCAACGCCAGAAGAAAACCAAGTGGTGATTGCAAACCTCTATGATCACTTATTGGTAAGAGAATCGGAATGGTCTGGTAATTCAGTGGATGACTTGGGATTATTCCTTGAGTTTCAAACACCTGAAACGAATTATAAGCTGGCAAATCTTAGTTCAACTGAATTAGCAACAGTTATGGCTGCTTCAACCCAAGATCAATACACTGAATTTAGTTACCAATTTCAGCCCTTGGCAAAGGCAAAACAGCATCCATTTAATGTTTTGCCAAAATCCAAGAATGCAGAAGTTCAGTGGTCAGGTTATTGGAAAGCTTCAGCATTGGTTTTGGTTGCCGTCATTTTTGTTCAATTGGGTTATGACGCTTTACGTTGGTCTAAACTAAAAAAAGTGGCTGATCAGACATCGGCTCAGGCGATAGATCAATATAAATTGTGGTTTGGTGAAAATAGTCGCGTTACTGAGCAAAACATTAAAAGTCAGTTCGAAAGTCAATTACGAATGAGTCAGCTGGGTGATACACAAGCACTTTCGTTGTTGAGTCGAGTAGGACCGATTTTAATGCAGAAACAGATCATTGCTCAGCAAGTTAATTATGATGCTTCGACTTTAGCAATGTCATTAAAAGCTAAATCTGCAGATGACTTACAAGGATTAACTCAACAATTAAACCAACAAGGTTTCCAAGCTGAATTGGGTAATGTTCAAGCAGATTCGATTGGTGCGATTGGGGTGGTAAAAGTAAAATAATGAAAGCATTAACAAGTCTACAAAATAGTTTCGATCAAAAAATTGAAACCTTAAATCAATATTTACAGAGCTTATCTGTACGTGAACGCGTGATGGTAATTTTCACAACAGTTTTTTTAGTTGTTGTGATTATTGGTTTTGCATTATGGAAAATGCATGCTTTGGCTGAGCAACAGCAAAAACGTTTAAATGAATTAAAAGATTTAATAGTTTGGATGCAAAGTAATGCAGCAACAATGAAACCTGCAAATGATCTAGAGCTATCAGCAGCAGATAAAATTCAACGTACGGCACAACAACAAGGCTTATCAGTTTCTTCACAGCAGAATGGTGAGCAAATTCAAATTGTCGCTGAACATCAAAATTATGCTGTTCTTGCAAACTTCTTAATGCAACTCTCTCAAATGGGCTTAAGTATCCAGAAAATGGACTTGGTCTCAAATAACAATCAAATCAAGTTAACTGCGACCGTGCAATAACTATAAAGGAGCTTGAAGCTCCTTTATAGTTATAGACTCATCATGATGAGTATGATTAACTCTGAATGACTCTAACTCTAAAATAATTTTTTAAGATCAGAAAAATACAAACGAACAATGACTTTTTTGGGGTAGCTATGTTTGATGACGTTGGTAAGTGCTTCTTCTGTAATCTGCAATAATGTCAAACATTCCAATGCACTAGGTTGTGAATGCCAAAGTTCTGCAAAATCCCAAACAGAGACTAAGATTAAAAATCTGAATAAAACCAGAAAATTGTTTAATCAAGAAGCACTAAAGCAAAGACTCTACAAAATAAGCCTATGTCAAGCATGGTGTTTTGTTGAGCCTATGCCTATAATACGGCTACTTGAAAAATCAGTAGACTGTGATTGGTATGTTATATTCATTGGCTCGCCCTTTGTTGTTTACTTTGGCACCAGAGCGTGCACATGAACTCACACTTTCTATGCTCGATACAGCGCATAAATTTGGATTGATGCATCAGAAAACTGCACATAAACCAGTGAGCTGTATGGGTATCGAGTTTCCAAACCCTGTTGGTCTTGCCGCTGGTTTAGATAAAAATGGTGCGCACATTGATGCTCTAGCTGCTTTAGGTTTCGGTTTTATTGAAATAGGTACCATTACACCACGTCCACAAGCAGGTAATCCTCAACCACGTTTATTTCGTATTCCAGAAGCGAAAGCAATCATCAATCGCATGGGATTCAATAATGACGGTGTTGATCAACTGATTGAAAATGTTAAAGCTGCTAAGTTTCAAGGCGTTTTAGGAATTAACATTGGTAAAAATGCAGATACTGCCGTTGAAGATGCGGTTTCTGATTATTTGATTTGTTTAGAAAAAGTTTATAATTACGCATCATATATTACAGTTAATATTTCCTCACCGAATACAAAGAATTTACGTAGTTTACAAAGTGGTGATGCACTTACAGAGCTATTACAAACTTTGAAACAACGTCAACTAGAACTTGCTAAAGAAAATAATCATTATGTTCCTTTAGTACTCAAAGTAGCGCCAGATTTAACGCCTGAAGATATTACATTTATCGCTAAACAATTATTGAAATTTAAGATTGATGGCTTAATTGTTACCAATACAACATTAGGGCGAGACGGTGTTGAAAATCTGCCAAATGGTAATGAGGCAGGTGGTTTGTCGGGCGCACCCGTTTTTGAAAAAAGCACCGAATGTTTACGTCAGTTCGCCGATGTTTTAGATGGAAAAATTCCTTTAATTGGTGTCGGGGGAATTGTTTCAGGTGAGCAGGCCGTAGCAAAACAAGAGGCGGGCGCGAGTCTCGTTCAAGTATACAGTGGCCTTATTTATACAGGCCCAACACTAGTAAAAGATTGTGTTAACGCGATGACTGTGTGACATGAACACACTTGATATCATCATCCTGATCATCTTGCTCATTGGAGGGCTGAACGGTTTGCGTCAAGGATTTATTAAAGCCTTTGCGAACTTGATCGGGTGGATATTCGCATTGGTCATTGGGGCTAAATATGCAGTCATTTGGGCACCTGCGATGAGCAGTCTCAGCCAAGACCCTGTCGTGCAAAAAATTGCAGCTTTCGCTTTTATCGTACTGATCATTGTGGTGTGTACCTGGATTGTTTCGGCACTGTTGAATGGCCTCTTGAAAAGTTTGAAACTGGGTCCATTAAATCGTTTAGCAGGTGGCGCATTTGGTTCCCTGAAAGGTTTACTGATTGTTTTGGTCACCATGCAGGGCGTTGGTCCGTGGGTGGAAAGCTCGCCACACTGGAAACAGTCCAAATTTGTACAGATCTTATTGCCATACGCGCCATTAGCGACTGAAATATCAAAAGATGCTGCAAATGAAGCGATACATCAAATGACATCTGAAGGTGCGTTATTACATCGCCCTTCGACTGAAATGGAGGAGTCAGAACGCGCTTCAGTAGATCAACGTTCTGATCATTCAACGAAAAATCCTTTTTATTAATTGGGGTTAAACCCCGTTCCTAGCTTGTCGAGAGGTTGCTATGTGTGGAGTTGTTGGGATTGCCGGTAAATCGCCAGTAAACCAAATGTTATTTGATGCCTTGACGATGTTACAACATCGAGGACAAGATGCAGCAGGGATTGTAACTTGCCATCAAGGGCGTTTATTCCTCCGCAAAGATAATGGTATGGTGCGTGATGTATTCCATACCCGTCACATGCGTGCTTTGCTTGGTAACTATGGGATAGGACATGTTCGTTATCCAACAGCAGGTTCATCAAGTAGTGCTGAAGCACAGCCGTTTTATGTAAACTCTCCATATGGTATTACCCTTGCACACAATGGTAACTTGACCAACGCCGCAGAAATTCATGATGATCTGTTTAAAACAGATTTACGTCACATGAATACTGATTCTGATTCTGAAGTTTTACTCAACGTGTTTGCACATGAGTTACAGAAGATCGGTACACTCAACCCAACGCCAGAAAATATCTTCCACACCGTATCTCGTGTTCATGAGCGTTGTAAAGGTGCTTATGGGGTTGTTGCGATGATCACAGGTCATGGGCTTGTTGGTTTCCGTGATCCAAACGGGATTCGTCCTTTGGTTTACGGTTCTCGTGAAACTGAGCAAGGCACTGAATATATCATTGCCTCTGAATCCGTTGCGATTACAGCGCTAGGTTTTAAAGTTGAGCGTGATATTGCACCAGGTGAGGCAATTTTCATTAATTCAAATGGTGAATTGTTTACCAAACAATGTGCAGTAAATCCTGAATATCGTCCATGTATTTTTGAATATGTGTACTTTGCTCGCCCAGATGCAACAATTGATGGCATCTCAGTTTATAAAGCTCGTTTAAAAATGGGTGAAAAGCTGGCTTATAAAATTTTGAAGGAATGGGGTAAAGAGCACGATATTGATGTGGTCATTCCAATTCCAGATACTAGCCGTACTTCAGCATTAGAATTGGCTAATATTTTGGGCGTGAAATTCCGTGAAGGTTTTATGAAAAACCGTTACATCGGACGTACCTTCATTATGCCAGGTCAACAGCAGCGCAAAAAATCAGTTCGTCAAAAGCTAAACCCAGTTGAGCTTGAATTTAAAGATAAAAATGTACTGTTAGTGGATGACTCGATTGTACGTGGTACAACGTGTAATGAGATTATTCAAATGGCACGTGATTCTGGCGCGAAGAAAGTATTCTTTGCTTCGGCTGCACCTATGGTGAAATATCCAAACGTGTATGGTATCGATATGCCAGCAAAATCTGAATTAATTGCTTCAGATCGTACAGTTGAAGAAATTCGTGAGATTATTGGTGCAGATCGTTTAGTTTTCCAAGATTTGGAAGATTTAAAGAACGCAGTGCGGACTAGCAAAGTACCTAATTTAAGAGAATTCGAATGTTCAGTATTTGACGGGATCTATGTGGCTGGTGGGATTGATAATGACTATCTGATTAATCTCGAGCAGAAACGTAATGATTCAGCAAAAAAGAAAGCAGATGGTTATATTGATGTAAATATCGATGCTTCTTCTGTTGATTTAACAGGTATTAAAGAAGAGTAATCATTTAAATCTATAGAAAAGCGGGAAATTCCCGCTTTTTTATTTTATGATATTTAAGGTTTCGAAGCCTCTAAGATCAACAATGTAATCGGGAAAATTTACATTGAAAGAAATGAGCCATTATTTAATTGAAAATAAAAATATTGCATGGTCGGTAAGTTTTTGCTTGCTCGCTATGTTGTCGACAGTTTTTATTCTCAATTTGATTTTGGGGTTGGTCGTTCATTTCTTTGACTACACTCAAGCCATTTGGTGGCATGTTCTTAGTCCCTATTTCATCTTTCTTTTATTTTTTGTTATGGTTTGGTCGGTTGGTGCTGAACTGTATGTCTTACGTGAAGGCGGCCATTCACTTGCAAAACAACTTAAAGCTAGACGCCTTGTTTTTGATGAGAGTACGCCCGAAGAAAGCACAGCATTAAAAGTCGTAGAGCAAGTTGCTCAAAGTTTTGCGATCGATACCCCCGCTGTTTATGTGCTCCCAGATGAAGTTGGTGTGAATGCGTTAACCGCAGGTTTCAGATCTCAAGACATCGTAATTATTTTAACTTGGGGTGCTCTACAAAATTTAGATGAACTAGAGCTATATGGCTTATTAAGCTATGAGTTCAACCAGATTTTATCAGGTGAAGCGGTTGAAAATACTAAATTAAAAATCTTATACAGTGGTTTAACCACCTTTAGTCAATGGGGGAGTAAATTAGCTCAAGCAGGCTACAATCCTTATGCAACGTCTTATCGAAACAAATTCGAAACTATTTTTGTTGCGATTGGTGGAGTGATTTGGCTAATTGGGAGTTTAGGAATTTTAATTACGCGTTTAATTAAATATTTGACCTTAAGTGGGCGAACTTTTCGTAATGACCTGAAAACTATGCGTTTGATGAATAATAATGCCAATATTCAAACCTTGTTACGTATCTATGTCCACCATTCAGGGTCGCAAATTCATAGTGCGTATTCAGAATCGATTTCACATATGTGTTTCGCAAATTCTCTTAGTCCGCAAAGTTGGATGAATATTCATCCAAGTATCAAAGATCGAATTTATGAACTAAATCCTACTTTGCTACAGGATTTGCAATTAGAAAATTTAAAAAAGCTACGCAATCGTCCTTTATTTAGTCTGTTTCGTTCTTTGGAAGAAGAAATGACAGATATGACATTACCTTGGAGTTCTCCACAGCCTTTACCTTTATTACGTTTATCACCGATCAGTTTTGCCTTAAATGATGCAATTAAGCCTTTAAACTCTGAAATGCGGAAGAATAAAAAACGCCCAGAATTGCTACAAAGAGCGATGCAAACGGCGACAGGTTCAAGGGAAGTGATGGTTGCGATTCTAATGATTCGTCAATATCGTGAATTCATTCCTCAAGAAGCCGCGGTAAGTCATGCAATTGTAGATTCTTTATTGAATTTAGATGGTCGTATTCATGTTCAAATCTTCCATGATGCCTGTAAGAATATTGGGCATATGCCGACAAGTATTGCTCGTCAATTTTTGACTAAACTGGCTTGTATTATTCAAGAGGATGGTGAGGTAGGTCTGCTTGATGCTTTATTGTTGGAGAGAGTAAAGCGTGAACTTAATCTTATGCCTGCACATTTACCAACATCATTTGAAGATGTGAAAGCACAAATTGTGCATTTAATTGATGCTTTATTGCATGTACAACAAATTAATAGTCCAAATCAGCTTGAGGTGCGTGAGCGAATTCTTCAGCAGATTTTAGCACCCGAAGAAATGCAGATTTATGCAGATATTTCTGATGAACCACTTGATTTAGCAGAAATTTTAAATGATGTTTCAGGCTTATTATTACGTGATCGCCTCAATATTTTAGCAATTGCAGAGCGATGTTTATGGAGCGATCGTATCATCACGCAAGATGAATTAGATGTTTTAGAGTTGCTTTATTGGCGTTTAGGATTCGATACACGTGAAGTTGTTGAACAAATGCAAAAGAAAAATAGTTTGATGATTATTTAATAATAAACTCGTATTAGAGCTAGAAAGATCAAGCTTAAAACGTTACGTGACAATCACATAAAATGATTTAATTTCAAGGTAAGCTTGCCTTTTATTTTAATCTTGAATTACGCATTTTTTGAGTAAGTTATGCAATATATTGAAATTTTAAAGGCTTTATTTTTAGGGTTTATTGAGGGTTTGACCGAGTTTTTACCGATTTCAAGTACGGGTCATTTAATTTTATTTGGTCACATGATCGACTTCCATTCTGACGATGGGCGTGTATTTGAAGTTGTCATTCAGCTTGGTGCAATTTTGGCTGTTTGTTGGTTATACCGACAAAAGATTTTTGATTTGGTTAAAGGTTTTTTTAGTGGCGATTCAGAAGCGCGTCATTTTGCTTTTAGCGTTTTAATTGCTTTTTTTCCTGCTGTCATGATTGGTATTTTTGCAGTCGATTTTATTAAAAGTGTTCTATTTAGTCCACTTGTGGTCGCAATCGCACTGATTGTTGGTGGTCTGATTATTTTCTGGGTTGAATCCAAGAATTTTGATCATAAAACAACTGAAGCGACAAAAATTACTTACAAGCAAGCTTTTTTAGTCGGTTGTGCACAATGTGTTGCGATGATTCCAGGGACTTCTCGTTCTGGTGCTACCATTGTGGGAGGAATGTTCTCAGGTTTGTCTCGTAAAGCGGCAACAGAATTTTCTTTCTTTCTCGCGATGCCAACGATGTTGGGGGCTGCAACTTTTGATCTTATTCGTAATGCGGATGTATTGACACAAGATAATATGTTGAATATCGGGGTTGGTTTTGTTGCTGCTTTTATTTCGGCATTATTGGTGGTGAGCGCATTAGTTAAATTTGTTGAACGCCACACTTTACGCGTATTTGCTTGGTATCGGATTGTACTGGGTATAATTTTATTATTTGTTTTTCTATAAAAATAAAATCTCCCTTTTAGAAAAATTACTAAAAGGGAGAGATTCTAAGTTAAAATTCTTATTCTTTATTTCTTTTTTCATGTTTAGAACTGGTTCGATTGTAAGATGACAATAGCTAAAATGAATGCCCGAGATTTAATCATTGATTTACTTTTAGGGCTACAAGGTCGTGAGATCTCGATTAAACAAATTATTATCGCAGCGAAGCTTTTTGAGATTAGTGAAAATAGTATTCGTGTCGCAGTAACCCGATTATCTAGTGATGGGGTGATTGAAGCGATTGAGCGGGGTATATATCAATTTACGGCTAAATCACACGAATGGGCCGATGTAATGTTGAACCGTAAAAATGGAATTAAACAAACAAAACAATGGGATCACCAATACTTAGCTGTCTTTACGGGGGAATTAGGGCGGGTTGATCGTACAGCTTTAAAGCGCCGAGAACGCGCATTAAAGCACTTCGGTTTTAAAGAATTAGAACAAGGTATTTATATTCGCCCTGATAATTTAGCCATTTCTTTTAAAGAGGTATTTTTGGCATTACAAGCTTCTGGCTTAGAAAAAAGCGCCAAAATTTGCCAAATTAATCATTTCGACACCACAACATTAAATAAAATTCAGAAGCTTTGGCCCACTCAAACACTTAACCAAAACTATAAAAAATATAGTCAAATGATTCAAAAGTGGTTGGAGACAGTTGAGCAATTAAGTTTAGATATTGCTGCTAAAGAATCGCTATTGCTTGGTCGGCAGACCATTTCTTTGCTGATGAATGATCCATTATTGCCTGAGGATTTTGTTGATGTTCATTTACGTGATCAATTTGCGTTAAGTGTTCAGCAATTGGATCAGACTGGACTGGAATTGTGGCAACGATTCTATGAAATCAGTTTAGTATAAATATTACTAAAAAATTAATTTTAATGTATTGACAGAAATATTACTTAATCTAAAATAAAAATTATATTTATGTATCTATAGAAATAGAAAAATTGTAGGGTAGGGATATGAATACACGGACATCAATAAGTGATTTGTTCACAAGAGAAGAAATCACAGAATTGACAACAAAGTCAGATTTACACGGTAGTTGGGCTGTTTTATCAACTTGGGCAGTCATTGGTGGAACCTTCGCTGCAGTTGCCAGTACATGGGAGTATTTACCTGTCTGGGGCAAATTACTGATGTGTATAGCTGCATTGGTAATATTAGCGGGTCGTCAACTTGCGCTTGCAATCATTATGCACGATGCTTCACACCAAAGCTTATTTAAAACCAAATGGCTGAATGATATTGCCACTGATTGGCTTTGTGCTCGCCCAATCTGGAATGATTTAAAGAAATATCGTGCCCATCATTCACGCCATCACAGTAAAACTTCTACCGTAGAGGATCCTGATCTGTCTTTGGTAGAGGGTTTTCCAACTTCGAAGAAATCGTTAATGCGTAAGTTTTTCCGTGATGTTTCTGGAATAACAGGATTAAAATTCGCACTTGGACGAGTGCTTATGGATGTTGAGAAAATGGAGTGGACGGTTTCTAACGACCGTCGTTGGATTTCTCAAGAGGGACGCCATTGGGTCGACTATCCAAAAGCATTTCTAAAAAATAGTGGTGGTGCAATAGCAACAAATGCTGCTTTGTTTTCAATATTATGGGCAGCCGGTCATCCTAAATTGTATGCGCTTTGGATATTGGCATATTTAACACCATTTCCATTATTTTTACGTGTTCGTTCGATGGCAGAACATGCAGGTATGCCAACCAGTAATAGCGCATTAACCAATACACGGTCTACAAAAGCAGGTTATATTGCTCGTGCTTTAGTTGCACCTATCCATGTCAATTTCCATAAAGAACATCACTTAATGGCAACAGTTCCATATTTTAAGTTACCTAAAATGCACCAGATGTTATTAGAGCGTGGACATGTTCCTGAACCTCCTAATTACTGGCAAGTCTTAAATGAACTTTCAGATCAAGCTGATTAAATGTTTGTTTATAGTTTTAGTCATAATTTAAAAATAATCTAAGTCATGTGGGATGTATTGTTATGGCACTTAGTAAGCATGAAATTACTCGTTTTTTGGCACAGGAATTTCCTCAAGCACTCGAAAAAACTAATATTGAAGAGATTAGTCCTAAAGGGGCACAGTTACTTTATAAAATCGATCAGAACGATTTACGTCCAGGTCAAACTGTATCAGGTCCAACCTTGATGTTGGTGGCTGATTTCGCGCTATATGTTGCGATTATGGGACATTTAGGTCTAATTGCTATGGCTGTTACAACCAACATGACCATTAATTTTTTTCGTAAACCGAATGGAAATCAAGATATTAAAGCTGAGTGTAAATTAATCAAAGTTGGTAAAACATTGGTTACAGGTGAAGTGTGGTTATATTCTTTGGATGATGAAGAACCAGTTGCGCATGTGATTGGAACATATGCGCTTCCACCACGAAAAGCTCAGTAATTATTTGACTAATTAGAATTGTTTAAAACGATCTTGTTTAGAGAGTAATTGACTGGAAATTCCTAAGATTTGAAACTTGGACAATGTGATGGTGTGATTATTAGTGGTTTACGTGGTCGCCAATTCAATAAATATGTAGCATCATTGGATGCAATTGGTGCATGAACAGACTTAAAAACAGCAATACTTGCCTATCAATGATTTTTGCTTATAAACCCTTTGAACTCTATAAAGGTTTGGGGGATAAAGGTGGAATCGTAAAATTTCCATTAACACAAATTTCAGCAAATTTTATTATTCGAAAGGATAAGTTTCCTGAAGGATTTGGGCAAAAGTCTCGTGAATGGGTAGCGGGTCAACTTGATGGTACTTTGAATATCATCGCAAAATATGAAAAAGAAACTCCTGAAAAATATTGGATGAACATTCCCCCCGAAGAACAGCTTAATTAGATGAAAATGATGCGCGAAGCTCGTATTTCTTTAACCAAAGCAGGTATTTATGATCCAAAAATGATGAACTTTCTGAAAAAAAGTGCGTTGTAAGCAAAATCCAAATAGTTTTGAATACACCCTGAATGATGAATAAAGCATCGTTTACAATTCTGAAAACCTTTTTATTCATTGTAATTAAGAGGTTTTTTATTCATTCCAAAATGTTAAATTTTAAAAAACATAACAACATTTAAGTATGCGAAAGAGTAAGAACATGCTAAAACTAACTATGTTCAAATTTATTTGTTCTTACTATACTCGGCTAATATGACGCAATCGTTCGACTTCATACCTTTATCGCAAATTGAATCAAATCAAGAACATATTTTAGCGATTAAACGTAATGATTTACTTCCTCTACTCAATGATCCACATCGTTTGAATCATTATGCAGATCATTTAGTTCAAGCTCAAAGTGTATTACTGAATGGTGTTGACCCTAGATTGAATCAGCAATTGAGTGAAGTGATTACCCAGATTATTCAGCAACTTTCAATTTCCAAAAAACATTTAGGTGGTCGTCGTTTTAACGCGTTACAAAAATGGTTAGGTATAGATGTTGAATACGATGCTGGTCAAGTAAAGTTTGTCAAAGATCTTGAGCGTTTAATCAATGAAGCAAATCATTTAAGTCAGCGCTTACAGATCGAAATCCAAAAATCGCAATCACGACTACAGCAAGCTTTAGGTTTGAGAGAACAGATGGCCGCTTATATCCGCGCCGCTGATGAATTTTTAATAGAATATCCTCAATTTACTCAACAGCAAAAACTTGACCATTTTGTTGAACGGCTCTCAAAAAAAATAAACACCTTACACACCTTACAAACGAGTAATGATATTGCGATGAAACAAATGCAGTTATCACAAGAGTTATCTTTTGGCTTGCTAGATCGATTTAAAGAAGCACAACAGGTTTTGATTCCTGCATGGCAATATCACGTTAAACAAAGTACAGCATCGACTTCAACAAATACACTTGATCAGCTTGATAAAAGTCGAGAAGATTTAATTAAAAATTTGAAAAAATCATTACAGAAATAAGAGGGAAAAAAGATGTCAGATTCAGAACTTAGCAAATTATCTCATGAGCTTGAAGTAAAGCCTGAGCAACGTTTTGAACAGTTGAATTTAAAAGATTTAGGATTGCAACCACATGATCTTGCAGAAGTAATGGATGCACATAAAGAATTGGCAGATATCAGTACCACAGTGGTAGCTGAATATGGCAAAAATATTGCCAGTAAAACTTCAACTTATACCGATGAATTGTTAAATCTGGTTCAGAATAAAGATTTGGATACGACTGGACAAAAACTTAATGAGGTCGTGCAAGTCGCACAGCAATTGAATACTTCAAGTATTTTGAATAAATCAAAAAGCTCTGGGTTTTTTGGCGGTTTACTGAGTAAGTTTAAAAATGCTAAACTAAATTTTGATCAGCATTTTAATACCACTAAAGAGCAGATTGATGTATTGGTTAAAGAAATTGAAAGTTCTCAATCGGGGTTGAAAGCTCGGGTTGGAACCTTAGATAAAATGTTTGATGCGGTACAGGATGAATATAAACAGCTTGGAGTTTATATTGCTGCAGGACAATTAAAACAGCAGGATATTCAGCAACAGATCTCAATGCTCACATTAAAAGAGCAGGATCAACAAACGACGCAACAGATTTATGATCTTAATCATTTGGCGAATAATCTTGAGAAAAGAGTCAGTGATTTGCAGGTTTTACAACAATCTGCAATGCAGACTTTGCCGATGATTCGGATCATCCAGTCGAATAATTTAATGTTGATAGATAAGTTTTATGCCATTAAGAACATTACGCTACCTGCATGGAAAAATCAGATTAGTTTGGCGATTTCATTACAAGAGCAAAAGAATAGTGTCCAGTTAGCAAAAGCGATTGATGACACAACGAATGAATTATTACGCCGTAATGCTGAATTATTGCATCAAAACTCAGTCGATACTGCGAAAGCGAATCAACGTTCAGTGATTGATGTAGAAACACTTGAACATGTACAAAACACCCTCATTAAAACAGTAAATGATGTGATTCAGATCCAGAAAGAAGGGATGCAAAAGCGTGCGGAAGCGACAACACGTTTACGTGCTTTGCAAGAGAACTTAAATCATTTAGTGCTTGAGCATAGCCAGCCACCTAAATCTTGATATTGTTAATTTTTGAAGGAAAAATCATTGTCACCCATAAACGATTTTAGTGTACAACCGATTGACCAACGTTTAGATGCATTAAATAAACGTCAACGTCATTTAATGTTCTGGTTCGTTTTAGCCTGTACATTGGTCGTTATTACAGTTGCATCGTTATTTTTGCAAAAAGAATTTATCTATCGGTTCTTTGATCTTTCCACGCATGTTCAGGCATTAGATTTGCCTTATCATGTTCAAGAATTGGTGCCATTTAAACAACCAGTCGATTATTTTTTTAATTTATTATCATGGTTTGGTTGGTTGTTTCTAAAAATTTTGGTTTCGTTTATTGGGGCATTTTTACTGCTCAGTTGGATGAAGAAATTTAAGTTTTTTCAACAACGTTTCCAAGCATGGACACAGCGTATTCTGGCTTGGATTATTGCCTTTATTTTACTTTGGTCCAGTCTGAGCTACATTCAATACGATTGGAAAGATGAAACCAAACAGGCGTATCAACAATGGATGAGCTATCAAAATAATATTGTTGAAAGTCAAATTGCTCAAGATTTACAGCAGGCCAACATTTCATCGACTGAAAAAGCCTATGTGTTGGCGCAAGTAGCTTTATTGCATCAGCCTATCGATCGTAAAACTGCCAATGTCTACGTGAATCAATTGATTGTTGCTGAGAAGAATAACCCGATTCAGTTTAAACAATATGATTTTAAGCTTGAACAGTTATGGGTTATGCAGCAGCAGCTCTACGGTAAGAGTATCACCTCAATTACTCAGCCCTTAGATCTGCGTGCACAACAAGCCGAACGTATTTCTCAGATTGTGAATGTAATTTTATTGGGCTTGATTGTGTTGGTTGTTGCTTTAAGCACCATTTTGTATGTACTCGCTAAGCAATTGAAAAATCGCCATATGCGCATTAATCAAAAGCTTGATGTCTCTTAAATCTTAATTCGGTTTATCCGATTAAATTTATAAAAACATACTGTTTTACCTATTTATTAGTTTTGCGTACTATAGCTTCATCGAATGAATTTAGCTGATTTGAACT
>NZ_NHRP01000079.1:0-1435 GCF_002165385.1 Acinetobacter sp. WCHA39 | reverse complement strand
GTCCATGATGGTGAAAACCATCATAAACCAGACATTTTTATTGGTGAGAATACAGACACTTTAAATGGTTTCTAACATGTGCATTTCGTATAACGCCCATTATGTTAAATATATTTTAGTTAAGTAATTTATCTCTTATCAATTCTTTAAATTTTTCAGGATTTTGCTCCGCTTGATTATTAAAAATATCAAAGTAAGTTAAAGCTTGTTGTTGAATTTTTCCTTTATTTGGAACACGAGAAGCAGGATGAGGGAGTCGAATTACTAAAGTCTTTTTATTCCAGAATCTTACGCTAAATCCTTCTATAGATTCTTTGAAGTTAAGAATATCTTCGTCATTAACATAATTGAGTTTCAACTGTTCCCAATTTCCATGATATGCACCTAAGAAAAAAATATTTTTAGGTTCTAATCTATCAAGTTGATTTACTAAGTTTTCTATTGATATATCTTTAAGATGCTCATACAAATCTATACTTTTATTTTTTGAATTCAATAAGTTAAAAGATTTTTTATTATAATCAAAGAAGTAGAAGTTTAACCATTGTATATACTCGTTATTATTTTTTTCTTTGACTTTACCTAAGAATTTTAAGAATTGTGATCTCACAGGTGGCTTTTCATAAAGATTACGGTATCTAATTTTACTTTCAGAAATTAATTCATTTGTACTTAAATTTCCTAATATAAAGCTATCTAATTTCAATTTCCCCCATCCAGAAGTTTCTTGGCCAACAATTACTACTTTATTTTTGGATTGGTCAAAAGAACTATCTAAAAAATCTGGAATGAAAGGTAAGCTGATTTTTTGTAAAAGAGGGTGATAATCCTTATGTGTAATAAGGTTATTTTTTAATTTATTTAAATTTTCTGAGTATTCAATCATAGTATGTTTACTTGCTTAATTTTTTTTAAGTTATATATGAAAACTTAGGAGAATAACATTGAAAATAGGTATATTTTGGTTTTATAAAAATCAAGTTCTTGGTATTTCTCATGAGTTTGATATTAATAGCTCAGATTCTTTAGGTATGATTGATAGTGCCTACAACCATGTATCTTATTGGGATGAATTACGAAATAAATTTTCTGAGCTAAGGGAAATTGAATATGACGATGTACCTCGGGGAAGAGTAATATTCGATAAAAATAAAAATAAATTGATCATCTATCTAGATAAGAAATTATTAATTAAAGGTAAGGTATCAAAAATTTGTGATTTTTTTGATGCTGAATATGATGTGAATACAGTATTACGCTTAGATCCGCACTATAGAACTTAATAGAAAACTAAATTTCTGATTAGAAAGATTTTCTAAAATTAACATAATACACCTTATACGTAATGCGTTATAATTGGCACTGTTGCAAATAGAGATTTGAGTCGATGATGTTCCCTTTAAAAAGTACTTAGAGACCGAAAACCCTGTTGATT
>NZ_NHRP01000078.1:0-1482 GCF_002165385.1 Acinetobacter sp. WCHA39 | reverse complement strand
TGTTATTCCCAAGTAGAAATGTCCTACCTTAAAACCAAATAGAAATGTCCTATATGGACATTTCCAAGTCAAACACAGGATTGAGATTTCGTTGTTCAATCGCTGTTTTCTGTGCTTGTCTACGTGGCATCTTTTGAGAACGATTGCGTTTGTTTTGGTGTTCCAGTTGTTCATGCTGTTGTTGAATATGTGCCAGCACAGAACCCAAACGTTTATTCTCAACGATCTCTCTCTGGTTGAGCTGACTTAATTTATCAAAGATGCTGTAATTGATTTTTCTTCCCTGATATTCAATGGCTACAGTACCATCCGGATATTCCAGGAACTCAAGATACTTGCCGCCCAATCTTTGATTTTCTTCGCTGTTTTCCAAGATATATACGCATTTATCATAAGTAATCGTCAAGCTGTTCGTGACCCTGCGGGGTTCACGCCAGGTAAAAACATCATCTAATTCTTCGGCTGTTTCAGCGATAGGCCGATGTAGATCCTTGGGATTAAAAGCCATCTTGGCGAATTTACGATTAAATTGCTCAATAAAGCACGGCAGCCACTTATTGGCATCTGCAATTGAACTGATGCCTTCTAGACGCATCTCCTTAATCAGACGATCCTGAAGTGTTCTATTCGCTCGTTCTACACGACCTTTGGCTTGAGGGGAGTTAGCGAAAATGATATCGATATTGAGAGTGCTCAGAACACGTCCAAACTGGGTAATCTTGGTGTCTTTCTTGCTACTTTGATTCACCCTAAAAACTGAATGTTTGTCACTGTAAAATGCCAATGGCTTACCATGCTGTTCGATATATAAACGTGTCGAAATCATATAGTCAAAGGCTGACTCTGACGCACAGAAGCGTAAATGCTGCAATTTTCCTGTGGCATCATCGATGAATACTAGCAGACAGCATTTAGGTGCTCGACCTTCAAACCAATCATGGTGTGAGCCATCAATTTGGATCAATTCACCATAACAATCTCGGTTATAACGAGGCTGATATGGTCGTTTCAGGCGCTTGCAGCGAGGGATCCATAAATCGGCTGCAATCATCCAGGAACGCAGGGTTTCTACTGAAAGATCGAATCCATGCACGGTGGTGAGCTTTTCATGCGCTAAAGTGGGTCCGAAACCATAAAGTTGATCTGAAACAATATTGAGACACTTAAGTCTGAGTTCTTCAGGAAGTTTAGAATTGCTGATTTGGCCACGACCAGCATGGGCTAATGCAGCGGGACCTTGAGCTTTGTATTTCTGCAGTAAGCGTCTGATCTGACGTTCTGAGATATGAAGTAGCTGAGCAGCCTGGGATTGAGTTATACGTTGATCACAGATTTCTTGCAAGACCGACAATCGTTTAAGTTCTTTATCCGACATAGACACCAACATATCAAACCGTCCGCTAAGGAAATTGCAAAAGCGCATATTCTAAAAGCGGACATTTTTACTTTGGAGAAACCGGACATTTCTATTTTGGGCTTACA
>NZ_NHRP01000077.1:0-1494 GCF_002165385.1 Acinetobacter sp. WCHA39 | reverse complement strand
TACCCCAACAAAACAAGGTGGCTTAACTAGAGCGGAATATCACTTATAAATACGCTTTTAGTTGTTCAAACAAGTGGGACCACCTCTGTTATTAGCTTCATACTTAGATTCTTTACTTTGCAAAATATTCATTGTTTCTTTAAAAATTTCTTTGAAAGAAACAATGCAAATATCTTTACGATCAGATTTTTCCGAAAGTAACCAGAGAAGGTCGGTATAACTTATTGGAAGGCCTTCATTAGCCTTTTTTATAAAATTCTCTTTTTTCTCAGTGTAATTCATTAAATAGTTTGAGAAGTTTAAACCACGAGAAGTAGAAGGCTCTTCAGGACTTAATTTTATAGCTGCAAATGTAGCCATTAGAGTTAAAAGGCTACGACTAGGATTGGTCCATATACCTTTATGTCTATTGATTCTATTGAATTTTTCATTTTCCCACTGAAAGTTTCTAGAATTTAATTTTTTTTGAAATATCCAACCTAAACATATTGGTTCAATATCACTGAACAGTAACTGGTGAGCTAATATATCTAAATGAGCAAGAACAGAATAAAGGCTTAAACCAAATACAGTCTGTGCAAGAATATCTGGATCATTAAGGCTAATACTTTCTTTCCAAAAATCATCTAAAGTATGATCTTGAATTTTTAAAGATCCTAAATTAGAGAAAAAAATCTTTAACTTATTAAAGTTCTGCTGATTTAAATCATTATTAAGATCATCAACTAACTGAATATGCTCCCAAAATAATGAAAACTTAGCTTCATTCGAAAAGCGGATAACTCTAAAGAACTCAGTAAAATTGATTTTATGTTTAGTAATCTCTTCTATGTCATTATTTAATAAATTCAAATTATTGAATAACTTATCTGTTACCTTTAATACTGCATTTTTTTGATCTTGGGTCAAGTCACTAAACTCAATATTACTTAAATGATCAATTTTCTTGATTTCATTTTTTATTAGGGTTGTCTGCCTTTTATCTATGTTAAGAATAATCTGATTTATAAAAGAGGTGATAAGTGTCATTGAATTATCTACTTTATTGTCTCGATCTTAGGTTAATTTACTATTAAACTTTTTAAAATCAATATAATAAACACCATACAAAATACTTGAATTTATTTTGCAATGACTTAATAAAGGAAAAAATTGTCCAGTTAAAATATAAGTAGATGTTTAAGAGGTTATTGATTTGGCAATAGAGCCCTACACCAATATCTTAAATGTACAAATTTAACGTGCTTAAATATCAATACTCTGAATATACTGATAATTACATAGGCTTGATTGATACATCTTATTAAGTTCATCAAATATTCTAGGATGTACTATTAAGTCCATACCTCTCAATGTGTATGTATCAGCCCCTATTTGCTTTCCTCGTACTTCCCATGATCTTAATCTAAGAAATTCCGGCAGAGTAAAACTTGAAGTGCGACATAAACCACCTAATTAATTTAAAGGGTTTATGGAGTATATAAAATTGTCATA
>NZ_NHRP01000076.1:0-1683 GCF_002165385.1 Acinetobacter sp. WCHA39 | reverse complement strand
CTAGGCAAAAAGGTTCCATTTTTGCCCATTGGGCATCAGTAAGTATGTATCTATCCATAGTACTATTATAAATTAATTAGTAGCCTTTGTTAATTCTCAACAAGCCCTAGTAAAAGGGCTTTTGTTTAAAATGATTATTGTGGTCGTGCTACATCACCATTTAATGCTTCTGGTAAATCCAAAACCTTTACACCAAGTTCTTCTAAAGCAACTGGTTTTGCAATTACAAGTGCGATATAGCCATCTTCACATGCAGCACTATTCACAACCTCAACATCTTTACTTAGCTGGCTAGCAGGAGAAGGCACAGTATCTTTGCCTTGGATTAAATGTAACCAATGTTTTGGTTTTGCTTTAAACCATAGACGTGCCACAATTTCCTGACCTAAATAACAACCTTTGTCAAAATGTACACCATCACGTTGATGCAAACGTAGTTCTTGTGGTTGAAACAAATGTTCTGTACTTTGACTAATCCATGCTTGACCTGACTGAATCGCTTGAATTTGCCAAGCATCGATGTCTGTCTCCACAGAAGAAAACTCAGTTTGAATGCCATTTAATGAAGGAAAAACAGATCCTATTTCTTCTAATTTCATTTTTGAAAAAGCACCAAACTTTTTAATATGTTTGGAAAACTCTTCGGCTTGATCTTGGGTGGTTACAAGTTCAAAACTTTCTGGATTTAATCTTTTAATCCATAACCCAAAATGAATACGTCCTTTTAAGTCACAAATAGCGGTATAGCGATTTTCATTTTCAGGCAGACGTTCTACATGAACAGTCACTTGACCCTGTAGAAATTTTTGCGCATCTACACCATTCAAGCTAAAAGCAGTAAAAGCAAGCTGACTCATAGATTAATCCCAAAGCTGCGTTCTTATCACTAAATATGGAGTGCTATTTTGCGCCATTTTTTACAAAAAAGCAGCTTTAGATTCTAGATATTCGGGTTCAATTGAGCGATTGAAGGAATAGTATTTCATGACTAAATCGGTATGATAGAGGCACGAATTAAAAATAACTTAGCCTGAGAATAATAATGAGTGGAACAGTACAACTACATCGTGTATTTAATGCACCACCAGTTCGTGTTTTTAAAGCCTTTCTCGATCCAGATGCCTTGGTAAAGTGGATGCACCTCATGGTTTTACTGCCAAAATCCATCACTTAGACCCACAAGAGGGTGGAACATACAAAATGTCATTTACTAACTTTTCAACTGGACAAATTCATTCATTTGGAGGAACGTATATTGAACTTATCCCGAATGAATTATTACGCTATACCGATAAGTTTGATGATCCTAATTTACTAGGTGAAATTCAGGTCAAAATAAAATTAAAATCAGTGGTAGTAGGAACCGAAGTGCATATTACTCAAGAGGGAATACCTGATGTTATTCCTGTTGAAGCGTGTTATTTTGGTTGGCAGGAATCTCTGTATTTATTGGGATTTCTGATTCAAGCTGAAATTCCAAATGAATAACAACTCCTTAGCTTAATTCAAACTAGCTAAATTTTTTCTTTGTACACGACAAATTTCATAGGGCCCTTGTCCTATCAGGCTTTTTCTTCCTTAAAATTGCGAGCACTTTCTTAAATTCTTCTTTTTTTCCAAAACCAATCAAACGTAGAATAGCCATTTGAACATAGTCCAAACCGTAGCGAAATAAACTTACTG
>NZ_NHRP01000075.1:0-1955 GCF_002165385.1 Acinetobacter sp. WCHA39 | reverse complement strand
TGTTAGCGGCAGTGTAAAAATGACCCCCTAATGGCATTTAAAAACTGACCCCCTTGGTTAATATAGCGGTCATTTTGGACTGCTCAACATGTTAACTTTGGAGCAAGCAGTGACAATCCAAATACTTCATCAGCAAGGTAAATCTATTAAAGCGATTACTCGTGAACTGGGGGTGTCCAGAAATACCGTACGTAAATATTTACGGCAAAACACCACACCTCAGTATCAGCGTATACAGCCTAGAATAAGTATCCTTGACCCATATAAACCCTATTTACTTCAACGTGTAAACGCAGCTCATCCTGAATGGATTCCTGCTGTTGTGCTCTACCAGGAAATTTTAGGGTTGGGATATCCAGGAAAGATCAGGATCTTGAGGGAATATCTTGCAACATTAAAACCAGTTGCCAAACTGGAACCGATCATTCGTTTTGAAACCCAACCTGGCCAACAAATGCAGGTGGATTTCACCACAATTCGACGCAACAACACGACTTTGAAAGCCTTTGTCGCAACATTAGGGTATTCCAGAGCGACTTTCGTGAAATTTTATGATCATGAACGTACGGATGCATGGATCGATGGTCTAGAAAATGCATTTCAGTTCTTTGCAGGAGTACCTCAAGAAATCCTGTTTGATAACGCTAAAACGATCATGATTGAACGGGATGCCTATCAGGAGGGGCAGCATAAATGGAACCCCAAACTGCTCGACTGCGCTAAGAAGTACAGCTTTCGTCCTCGCGTATGTAAGCCCTACCGTGCACAGACCAAAGGCAAAGTTGAACGCTTTAATGGATACCTCAAATCAAGCTTTATTGTGCCATTGAAAGCAAGCCTGAAGACTTCGGGTTTACTGTTAGATGTTGATGTCGCCAATGCCCACATTGGCCGGTGGTTGCATGAAACCGCCAATCAGCGGATTCATGCCACCACGCAAGAAAAACCGGCTGTTCGACTGCAACAGGAGCAGCAAAAATTTACGCCATTACCGCAATCAGATATAGGTTCCAGCACTGTACCTGTTGCAGCAGCACAGCATGTCATGCCCTACGAGAGTTTGCAGCATCCCTTATCTGTATATGACCAGTTGCTGGGAGTTTCCTGATGAATCTGCAATACGACCGTATAGAGCAGCTTTGCCAAAAGCTCAATCTGCCTGCCATCGCATCACAATGGTCACATCATGCACAACAAACATTAGGTCAGGATGGAAGTTATGCCGACTTTGTTGAAGCGATCTTGACGCATGAATATGCTGCCAGGCAACAGCGCAGCCAGCAGGTACTGATGAAACTCTCAGGCCTGCCTCAAGTCAAAACCCTGGAAGACTATGATTTTAATTATGCCCTAGGGGCCCCTAAATCACAGGTGATTGAACTGTTCAATCTGAGCTTTATTGCTAGAGCAGAAAATGTGGTGTTTCTGGGGGCTAGCGGAGTAGGAAAAACGCACTTATCTATGGCATTAGGCTATAAGGCCATCATGAACAACATTAAGATCAAGTTCATTACCGCAGCGGATTTAATGCTGCAACTGAGTACAGCCTATCAGCAAGGTAAATTGAAAACCTATATGCAGCGTGCGGTACTGGGACCCAAGTTACTGATTATCGATGAAATTGGTTATTTACCATTTGGACGTGAAGAAGCGAATCTGTTCTTTAACGTGATTGCCAAGCGTTATGAAAAAGGCAGTACGATATTGACGAGTAACTTACCCTTTAGCCAATGGTCTAAGTCATTTGCGGATGATGTCACGTTGACCGCTGCGATGTTAGATCGGCTATTACATCACTGTCATGTGGTACAAATATCGGGTGAGAGTTATCGTTTGAAGGATAAAAAAAGAATTGGGATTCAACCCCAGGTTGAAACTTAATACGAGATCAAAGGGGTCAATTTTACTTTGCCATTTGTAAGGTAAAAGGGGTCAATTTTAGAATGCCGTTGACA
>NZ_NHRP01000074.1:0-2008 GCF_002165385.1 Acinetobacter sp. WCHA39 | reverse complement strand
CTGTTCTTGACTCTTGCAGTTAAAAACAGGACATTTTAAATGGTTTATCGCATAGACATTTTAATTGGTGAATAACAACTTGAACTTTTCCTTTTCGCATCAATATCTTAAAGTAAGCCGTTCTAGGGTTCAGCGCACTGGAACGGCTTTTTCTTGATCTTTCACGTTCCACGCCTATTCTTTGCTCATTGTTCCGTGATTTTATTCATTCAAATTAAACAATCTTGATTAATCATAGGGTCTAAAAAAACGACTCCAAAACCCTCTTTTCTCAGGCTCTGGTTCAATGTGTTCAGGCACAGGAATGCGCTTATTTTCAGTTTCAACTGGAGTAGTCAATTCATCAGCTTTCAGCTCAGGTTCTTTCTGAGGATCTGTTGCTATATTCTGCTCACGTTTTTGATCGATAAACGTAGTCATATTAGCTTTTGGGGCTTCTAGTAGACGTTGCATCGTCTCAATTTGATTCTGATAAAAAGATTCACGTTCTTTAGCATCTTCAAGTTGATTTTTTAACATGTCTATTTGTTGTCTAAGCAGTAAATTTTCTGTCGAATTTTGACTGTCTACTTTTACAGGTTCTTTTACACTTTGTTTTTTAGATGGTTCACCGAACACACGGATTGCTTCAGACAAATCAATTTTATTATCTGAATTTTTGCTTAATATTCCTTTATTTATATGGTTGTAAATAGTTTGTCTATTTATGCTATATAGCTTAGATAACTCAACAACAGAAAGACTTTTCATTGTGTAAAACTATGCCTAATCTTGTAAAAATAATATGTCTAATAGGCTGTCTATTAGACAGCCTTTATAGCCTAAACTTTTAAATCTAAATTGTCTAAATAATCTGAATATTTGTCTAAATTTACAGGGTCTTTTAACAGTTGTTTAATCCTTTTGGCAAAGTTTTCATAGCTTTCACCAGCCTCACTAAATTGGCTAGAAAAAGCAGAGTCATAAGCCAACTTATTTGCAAATAAATCTAATTGTTTCTCCGTTAGGCTAGCTTTTTTAGGCTTAACTTTTTTACGTTCCTGTTTTTGTTTGAATGTGAAAGAGAAACCAGAAATTGTTCTGCCAGTTTTATGTTGTTGATAGTTAGCCGTTATATCTGTTAGTTCATTAACTTGTTTCAAGGCAAAATCTAGGACATAGGTTTTAAAATTACTCATAGTCTTGTATTGAGTAGCCTCAACGCCTAGTTGTTGTCTGAATGTTGATAGATTAAAAACTGGTGTTTGGCCACTAGATCGCCATTGGATTAGTAGCTCATATAAACGAATGGCGTATGTACTTGTTAATTTGGAAACTTGTTGTATTTCATATTTAGTAAAATTTTCTTCTAATCTAGTAATTAGAGGGACAATATCTTGAGTGAAACGTAAGAATACAACTCCTGATTGATGTTCGTAACCAATTTTATCCACCCATCTACAGTGGAAACTTCTGTCTTTACCTGTTTTTGGATTTATATCGTGATAAGTAACATAGCGATCAAATAAGCTTCTAGAGGCATCCCTAAGAACGGTATATGCAGTATGTTTTTCAACATTAAAAGTATTTATGTAGCTACTAGCGTGAACTTCCAACAAGCTATTTTCCGTGATGCCTTGTCCCGTTTCTCTTGCTTCAGCTATTGCCAAAAGAATAAGACGTTGCTCAACAGTATCTAATGTATAACTTGCTTGAATCAGAGCATTATCTTTTACAACTAACTCGGCCATTTTTTAATATAAATCAAATTTAACTAGGTCATACCATAAACTATTTTAACTAGGTTGTAAAACGACCTATTAATTAGGTCGATAAACCTAGTTTTATGGGTCTATAAACCTAGTTTTATGGGTCTATAAACCTAGTTTTATGGGTCGATAAACCTAGTTTTATGGGCTTTGAAACATTTGCTATTAAAGGCTTTCAGCCTGTCTAAAAGCATTAAAAACTATTAAAAATAATTAAAAGCCTAATCTGGTCAAAATTGCCCTTGGTTTTCGCTACGCTC
>NZ_NHRP01000073.1:0-2163 GCF_002165385.1 Acinetobacter sp. WCHA39 | reverse complement strand
GTCATCATATTCGTCGTCAGAAAACAAGTATTATGCCATTATTTCAATGAGTTATCTTTTTTTGTCGTGTACAGAGATCAAAATTATAAAATTGATTCTATTTTCGATAAAATAGTTTTATATAAAAAGACCACGTCAAGGGGATGACGTGGCGAAAAACTGAAATATATAACTCACTATACACAGCATATAATCAAGCTATGTATTAACTTTTCGCAATGTTATCGAGTAGTTCTGGTTCCAACATAAAGAAATCTCGTCCAAAATTTTCCAATGGAATATCAGAAAGATTAATTTGGTATTCAATATCACCGTTAAAAAAACTTTGAGATTTTTGTATCGAACGTTCCCAACCGAATTCCTTACCACATTGCTTGAGCAAATATTGATAAACCTTTGCATCATTGACTCTTAACAAGAATGCATCATCAGATAACTGATGTATCGAGACATTTTCGGAATATTGCACATCAATCATGATCTACCTCCTAGAATGAATGATCAAGTGAATATTAGTTATCATTATAGATAATTGCTTATTATTCAACCATTTTTTAATATTTATTTTTAGTTATTAAATATTTAAGTCATATTTTTGAAATAAACAACAAGACTTGAAGCGATGTGGCGAAAATTGTCACTAATGCTAGCTTTCTTCTCTGTCAAATTACTAGCGATAAAGAGTAGGTCTTTGGCTGCATAAAATCAAAAAGTGCAAATTCTCATAATAATACTTCCCATTAAAACCAATGATGTTCTAAAAAATTATTATTTATACATGCCTAAATACATAAAACAGCATTGATTCGATCTTGATCTGTGATTAAGTTTAATCCATTCATTACCTAAAATTTTCTCCATAACAACTTCTATATTTTCTGATGGGTAAACTATTTTCCAAATTAAGTTAGTAGACACTAAAAAGATTCAGTTCAAATTATTCAACGGTAAATGAATAACATCTTAATTGTTTAGAATTGTCTTCTATAGAAAACAATCATTATAACCTCAGACAACTGACAGTATTTTTTTAAATGTGTGCCCTATCTTTTGAATAATTACTACTGAATTTAGGCAGATCAAACCGTCATTCACATCTATTCTACTTTGAAAGAGTCAGTTAAGTTGTTCGAAGTATAGGCTTGTATATTGTTAGCATTTCAAACTGACGATTAGCTAATTCTCAATTGCTCCTTACAAGTTTTATCCCATGTAATTCAATCCAGTATTGGATGTGGGGTAGGTTTAGGGGTAAAACCAGAGCTAAGAAAAAAGCCCTTGTAAAAACAAGGGCTTATTTCGATATTTGGCGGAAGCGGTGTCCGTCTAACATTGGTCTTATACTGTCTTAATTAATTTAATATAATTATATATTTCAATAAACTAAAAACAAACCCTTCCAATACAATCTTGCATAATCTTATCATTTCCACTACTCTATGGGGGTTTTTATGGGGGCTTAAAAGAATACTATGCCAAAAAAAGCGAAAGAACTCTCAGCTCGTAGCGTAGCAAATCTTAAAGCAGAAGGTAGACATGCTGTTGGTGGTGTCGATGGTCTACGTTTGCGTATTTATAAAAACACACGCTCTTGGATACTCCGAGTTGTCGTTGGAAAACGCATAGATAAAAATGGGATATTAAAAGACCATCGCCGTGATATTGGTCTAGGTTCTTACTCTGAAGTATCTTTAAATGAAGCTAGAGAAAAAGCACGTGAACTCAAGTCACAAATTCGTAATGATATTGACCCACTCGCATATAAGGAAAAACAACTAGAAAACCTACGTATCCAAAAACTACGTGATAAAACTTTTATTGAATGTGCCAAGATCGTTGTTACGAATAAAACCCGTGAATTGACCAATCAAAAACATATTGCTCAATGGTCATCTACTTTAGAAACTTATGTCTATCCTGTTATTGGCGAACGTATCATCAGTTCGATTACGAAGGCTGATATTTTGGCTGTGCTTGAACCAATATGGGGTGAAAAAAATGAAACAGCTAAACGGATTCGTGGACGGATTGAAACCATCTTTGATTATGCTAAAGCAATGGAATTTTTTACAGGGGATAATCCTGCTGTTAGCGGCAGTGTAAAAATGACCCCCTAATGGCATTTAAAAACTGACCCCCTTGGTTAATATAGCGGTCATTTTG
>NZ_NHRP01000072.1:0-2717 GCF_002165385.1 Acinetobacter sp. WCHA39 | reverse complement strand
GAAATTGCAAAAGCGCATATTCTAAAAGCGGACATTTTTACTTTGGAGAAACCGGACATTTCTATTTTGGGCTTACATTTTTGAGTTCGCATAAGAGATTTTATGTTAAATAAAAAGACGCCTATGTAAAGGCGTCTTTTGAATATTTCTAGATTATTGAAAAGCTTGTCTTAGAACTTCACCTTTCTCTGTAGAAGTTTGGCTAGTTGTAGAGTTTTCATCATTTATATCTAAAATATCTTTTCTTTTTTCAGGGCCATAATATGAAATAAACTTATTTATAGATTTATCCCACGCTAAATAACTGTCGTTATATTCAGAAGTAAAACGATAGCCATCTTTTATTTTTTTAAGCTCCAATCCTTCACGACCTAACCAATAGTTAAGAACATGATCATATTTACCTGCTTCATTTTGAAAGTAGATATCTATAAAGCCATCACTGTTTCCAGTGAAAATTGAGTAAGCACCTTCACAGGTAACGTCTGAAGATCGGATAATATAGTCTTTTAAGCCATCATTATTAAAATCTATATTTACTAAAAACCCTTTATTGAAAGTGATTTTAGGACTTTTAACTTGCATTTCTTCATCTTCAGATATGCCTTGGCAGGTATCTATATACTCACTTTGAACTACTTCTTTAATCTCTATAGGCAGCTTATTGAAAGGAATACTATTATTTTTTACAGGGATTTCTGCTAAAGAATTTGTACAAAAAACAGCTATGGCTGCAAAACCTATTAACTTTTTCATTAATAAACCTATTTATTTGGATTTTATAGAGATTAATAGGTGTATCTAAAACCTTGTGCCATCATACAATCTTGTATCATTTCAGCTTTTTCATTTTGATTTACTTTAGCTAAACCTATGTCATAGCGACATTTTGCTAAAGCACTATTAGCATCATGTGGAGTAATTCCAGCTTTTCTCCACATAGGTTGTGATGTACTACATGCAGAAATTAAAAGTGTTGAAACAGCTAATGCCCCGATAATTGTTTTTTTCATAAAAAACTCTATAAAATTTAATAAAATAATTTTTTTATTCTATCAAACTTTATGAATCTTGTAATAAAAAATGGGAGCTTAATCTCCCATTTTTACTGATGATTTTTTAATTCTTTTAGCATGGCATCCCGCAAGATTTCATTCATGCGTGTCTGATAACCTTTACCTTGTGCTTTGAACCATGCAAGTACGTCAGCATCTAAACGAATAGATGTTTGTTGCTTCACTGGACGATAGAATTGATTGTGGCGTACAGCATTACTCCAGTCGATAATTTCAGGAATATCTGATAGATCTAGCTGATCGTCAGGAACTGTTCCCTTAGCAAGCAAGCGTTCAATTTCAGCATCTTGCTTGTCGCTGAATTTTTCATTCAGTTCTTTGCGTGAGTATCTAACCATGCTCATATTTATCTCGCTCTGCTTTAGTTACCTGTCTTGCACTAATGATTCGTATGATTTCACAGTCATCTTCATCAAAGATGGTATGAGCCACTAAGAGCATTAGTACGCCTTTCACTTTTCCAATGGTCTGCCAACGTTCTTCGCCATCGGTATGTCTGTCCTGGATTGAGATCCTTAAAGGGTCTTCAAAAATAAGGCTTGCAGTTTCGAAAGAGACATCATGTTTTTTCTGATTCTTTCGATTCTTTGCCTCATCCCATTCGAAATACTGTTCCATAAAAAACATTCAAATTTGTATATACAATAATGTATCACAAAATTGTATCAATCAAGTTGAAAAGCGTAATTCTTAGTCAAATTTATTGGCTAAAAGTGACAAAACTGCATAAAAAGCAGCCGACTTGTTTCCGAGTCGGCTTTTTACCTATTTTTTAGTCATGACTAATTTTTTAAATACCTGAAAAACAATGAATTTTTATAAGTGGTTTCGCATAACCACCATTATGTTAAATTGATGTAAAAAACTTGATGAGAAAAAGTTAAAGGTAGACTCTATAGTTGATCATCTCGTGTTGATAACATTTCGTGATATTTTTGTTTTATCTGATTTCTTAAATTAAAGTCGTCAATAATTATGTCTAAACCACCATCATAAGGTGCAATGATTATCTTTTTTTCAAAAGATATTAAAAATGCACGAGTCTCATCATTAGCGATCTTAAGTAATAGATCGTTATGTAAATTTTGTTCCCATACTATTTCCGTAAATGCAGGGGTGAAATATAAATCATTATTTTCACCATCATCAAAATATTCAGGATCAATTTCATGTAAATTTATACGTGACCCATTAATGAAATTATATTGAAGTTTGGCAATTTGATCATAGTTAGCTATAGATGAATCACCTATGAAGGAATTACCTGAAACAATAAAAACTATTGTGTTTAAGGGAAAGCAGTCACTAATTATTTGATTTTGTCTTCTGAGTAATAAGTCTATTTCAATAGCGTCATCAGCGTATCTTTTTGAATTAGGAAGACTATGTAAGCGAATCCAGCTATTTGGAAAATAATGTTTAAACAAATATGAAATTGGAACTTTATTAGGGAAGAGCTTATTCCATTTATACTCAAAGCTATTAATTAAAGTATTTGTCATTTAATTGTACCTTTATTAAATTTCCCTAAAATTAACATAATACACCTTATGCGAAATACTTGTGTTAGAAACCATTTAAAGTGTCTGTATTCTCACCAATAAAAATGTCTGGTTTATGATGGTTTTCACCATCATGGAC
>NZ_NHRP01000071.1:0-2764 GCF_002165385.1 Acinetobacter sp. WCHA39 | reverse complement strand
TCTAAAAGCATTAAAAACTATTAAAAATAATTAAAAGCCTAATCTGGTCAAAATTGCCCTTGGTTTTCGCTACGCTCAAACTCTATTGAATCTCGCTTTCGCTCGATTCGAGGGGCAATTTTTTGGTTCTTTTCGTTGTGAATTTGAAAAAAAGCAAAGGCAAGAGCAAAAGCAACTCGGAATTCGCTTCGCTCATAAAGTTTTATGCTTGCTTCGCTCGGTCTAGGCTCAAATTTTTGCATCTAAATTTCACTTTTTTAGGTTAATCAACCTAAAAAAGCGGTTTTTCAGAAAGCCGAGGCGCGAATTTTGCGGATGTCGCTCGTAGACACTCGCTTGGTTGAGGCCTTCTTATCGCTTATAGATGCTATGTCATTTGCTTCTATTTGCGTTTAGAGGCACTTTTTTGTTTTTTGGGTACTGATCTCTAGTTCAGTTTGAAATGATCGTACTATGGCGAAAATACAGCGTTTAAACGTGATATTTGTTTATTGCTCTGGTGTTTTGTTGAATGGGTTTCTTGGATCTTGTTTGGCTTCTTGTATAAATCGTTCAATTTCTTGGTATTGGCTTGAGTTGGCAATTTCTTGGGTGACTGTCTGTAGATCCTTGTTAGTTTGTTGCATAGTTTTACCGATCAAGGCCATACGAAATAAGGTTTTCAGGTTGTCCAAGTCCTGATTGGAGTGGGTTATTTGAAACTTTGCTCGTTCAAAAATACCTAGATAGAGTGAACCGATAAAGTATTTGATCTGGTCTTCTCGTTTTTTCTGTTGTTTCTGGTTTTGTTTTTCCTTTTGTTGTTCTGGATTCAGGGCTTTTTCTATTTTCTGATTCAGGTTTTTCGCTGCGGTCTGGTGGCGTTGCGTTTTGAGGATCTCATCCAGTGCATCGTGCATGGCAAAGTAGGCATCGATGTCATGTTTTTGATGGAGCTTGAGGATGTTTTGTTCCAGTGCATTGCGTTTGGCAGGTTCTGTCTGTTGGATCAGTTGCAGCTGAAGCATGCGTTTGTTGTAGGCATTGCGTTCATAGCGACATTTTTGGATCAGTTGTCGGTCTTGCTCACTGAGATCCTGAAGACTTTTTTTGTTTTTGAGCATGTGCAGGCAACGTTCTTCAACTCGGCGTTTGAACGGTAGATTGAGGATATGCCTGCCGAGTTCGTTGATTTCTTTTGCGGTGAGAACTAACGCTTTGCGTCCTGCCATTTGGATCTCATTTTGCCGTGAATTGACTCCATGTTAGCGTCATCTTGTGGGCGTTTAAACTATTTTTTATGCCATGCATAAAAAATAGTTTATCTCGTTTCCGTGTCTTTTTTTGACAACAACCGCTAAAGCGATTATTGTCAAAAAAAGACACTCCTCCTCGCTCCTGCGGAGAGCCTCCTTTGCGAATTGGATCTCAGGTGAATTCGGCATGTTTTACATGAATATTCGGCACAATGTGAAGAAGGATTCCAGTTCCAAGAATACCTTCCATTATCTGACTCGAACCGCGCATTTTGCCGAGCAAAAGGCCGATGAGGAATTGGAGTTTGTGCGTTCTGGAAATATGCCTGCATGGGCTGTCGATGCGCCTGCAAGCTTTTGGCATAGTGCGGATCGTTATGAGATTGCTCGAGGTCGAACCAGTTCAACCTTGACCGTGGCCTTGCCGAAAGAGTTGTCGAAGCAGCAACGTAAAGAATTGGTCGAGGCCTTTATTCAGGAATTTGCCGATCAGTATCAGTTCCCTTATACCGCAGCGGTGCATAATCATCCGAGTGAGCTGACAGGTGAAGATCAACCGCATTTGCATCTGATGTATTCTGAACGGAGTCTGGCCGATGGGGTTGAACGACCACCAGAGCAGTTTTTTAAGCAGTATCGTCCAAAGAATCCCACTAAGGGTGGCGCACAGAAATTAACGGCTGATGCGTTGGGCTTTGGCCGTGATCAGGTCAAAGCTTTTCGAGAAAAAACTGAGCAGCTAATTAATCAGGCTTTGGAAATGCATGCACCGATGAAGACCGTAATTCTGGAGGGGATGGAGATTGTTGTTCCGAATCGAGTGAGTCATTTGTCCAATCAGGAATTTAACCAGAAGTACGGAACGCAATTGCAGGATGTTCCGCAGATCTACCGATGGAAGTTGAAAAGTGCCGATCCAATGATTCAGCTTGAAGTTGAGGCACAGAAGCACACCATTCAACAGATTCGGCAATTTAATAAGCTCCAGATCTACCAAAAGGAGTACAACCAAGCTTTAGAGCAGCGTAAAAATCAAGATCTAGATCGTGATGATGGTTATACGCCATCATGGTTCTAGGAATATTGTGAAGTTTTAAATAAAGCTTTTGGAGGTCGTATGAAGACTGGAAAACAAATTCTTGAGGGTTTATTTGACGATCAACGTGCAGCTGCACATGATCCCCATCATCCAGTGAATGATCAGCTTCGGGCCAGTCTATTGTGGAAGAAACATTTACTTGAGTTGATTCAGATCCCACGGCATCAACTGAAATCAGATGATAGCTATGTTTTGGTGTCTGATATTCCAAAGTATTTTAAGGCACAGTTTGAGCAATATTTTTTAGGTCAGAACCTATTGCAGCATGTGGATCATCTTGATGAATCACGACTGGATAGCAAACGTTTGGACAGTTTTATTGCCTATCTGAAAGATCATCCAAGTTATAAATCAGAGCAGCGTGGCCAAGTATGAAAAATCCAGTAGATGCAGATCGAATTCGAGCTGCTTTTAAGGCAACGCAAGGGAT
>NZ_NHRP01000070.1:0-2904 GCF_002165385.1 Acinetobacter sp. WCHA39 | reverse complement strand
GGAAGGGATTCATCTGCTGTATCTCGAAATAAATAAGATATTTAGCTTATCATGTCAGCCTATTTGCAACAGTGCCCGTCAATCTCGATTGACAACATGCCGGGCACCGACATGGGTGGCTATGCTGGTTTCAACGACAAGGTGAACAACCACTATGCCCGCATCTTCGGCAGTGGTTTGCTGTTGTCGGTCTTCTCGGCCGGTATCCAGCTCTCGCAGCCGCAAGCCAGCAACGGCGAGAACTACAGCAGTTCGCAAATCATCGCCGGTTCGCTGGGCCAGCAGATGGGCCAGATCGGTATGCAGATGGCACAGCGCAACATGAATATTCAGCCGACGCTCGAAATCCGTCCGGGTTACGAGTTCAACATCATGGTGACCAAGGACATCATCCTGCCGACGTGGGAAGGGCACCCGATGGCCGGTCAGTCCGGCAAAGGCTGCAACTGAGGGCGCGGCCGTTCGCGGCCGTATTCTTTTCTGACGTAAGGAGAACAACGTAATGGCGAATAACCAAGCCCCGAGCTGGAAAAACCCGACCCCTGCGCCGGGGGTCAAGATGATGCCCGAGGGTTCGCGCAAGGTGTGCGTGCTCAACGGCAGCCGCCAGATAGATCAGGTCATCAAAGGCGAGTGGACGACGCTCAAAGTGCTGCCGGAAAGCGGTCTGTCCAAGGGCATCTACCAGCTCGGCGAGGCCACCAAGGCCAGCAGCGGCAAAGATGCGTCTTTCACCGGGCAGGTGCTGTTCAGTGACAGCAAGGCGGTCTACCAGCTTTCCGGCAAGGGCGTGGTCGAACACCCGCGCTCGGCCTTCGCCGAGCTGGAAGCCAAGGGCGAGAAAATCGTAGACGGGCGCACCTACACGGTGGCTTACGCCAACGGCAGGGGCGTGGCCACCAACGCGCAGGCGGCGAACGTCGCCCCGGCGCGCACCGCGTCGAAAGGGCACGGTGCCTCGATGTGATCAACGGGCGGCCAACTGGCCGCCCTTTTTCCGATGAAGTGGGAGTGCATGACCATGGAAAGAAAAATCGCGTTTTGGGCTGTTGGTATGGTGGGGGTCGTTTGCGGGAAGGGGCGGAATCCTACGCTAAGGCTTTGGCCAGCGATATTCTCCGGTGAGATTGATGTGTTCCCAGGGGATAGGAGAAGTCGCTTGATATCTAGTATGACGTCTGTCGCACCTGCTTGATCGCGGCCGCGATAGCTAGATCGCGTTGCTCCTCTTCTCCATCCGCGTTCCAAGCTGCGGAAAGGCACCCATAAGCGTACGCCTGGTCGAGCAGGCGACGCGGATCGACGTCCAGCGCACGAGAGAATGCGTCCGCCATCTGTGCAATGCGTCTAGGATCGAGACAAAGGTCGTCTCTGTCAGCCGGATCGTAGAACATATTGGCGGCGCCAAAGCCCACTTCACCGACCAGACCGACGGGATCTATCACCAGCCAGCCGCGACTGGAGAACATGATGTTTTCATGATGCAGATCGCCATGTAGCCCACGCAGTTCCGAGGCATTGCTCATCATTTGATCGGCTATAATCGCCGCGTGGACGTAGTCAGTTTGACAACCTGCGTTTTGATCATCGCGCGCCCGCTGAAACAAAGCTGCAAAGCGATCCCGGATCGGGAGAAGGGCAGAAGGCAGGGGTTCCTCAGATGCGGCATACAGCTTCGCCATTAGTTCCGCTGCAATTTCGGTCGCCTGGTAGTCGCCGTGCTCGGCAACGATGTGAGAGAGCATTCGCTCCCCGGCATATTCGAGCAACATCAGATTGTTCTCACGACCGAGCAACCGGACTGCTCCCCTCCCATTGCGCCATACCAGATAGTCGGCCCCGCGCAGTTCATCAGCAATGTCTTCTATAGGTTTCAATCCCTTGACGATTGCAGGAGTCCCGTCTGGCAATGAAACTTTCCAAACGAGGCTGGAAAAGGTGTCCGCAATGAGAACAGGTTGCGAAACGTGCCAATGAGCAGGAAAAACAGGCGGCATGAACATCAACCCCAAGTCAGAGGGTCCAATCGCAGATAGAAGGCAAGGCGTTCGCGGTCGGGGGCTTCGATCCCCAATACATTGAATAGGACAGCGAAGGCGCGCTCTGCTTCATCTGGCGCTGCCCAGTTCTCTTCGGCGTTAGCAATCATGAGTGCCAAATCGGCATAGCGATCTGCTGTTCCGAGCCGCCCAAGGTCGATCAGACCCGTGCATTGAAGAGTTTTAGGGTCCACCATGAAGTTCGGCATGCAGGGATCACCATGGCAAACAACCATATCGGTGCGCTCTTGGTCGAGCCGCACCGGTAGCTCTCGTTCGACACGAGCCAAAAGATCGAGCTGCGGCGTACTCTTGTCCTCGTCCGGTAAGAAGTCGGGATTGACGGCATTGCGGGACACCACATCAACGGCGCGTCCGAACATTCGCGACAGCCTGCGCTCAAACGGACATTGATCAACCGATAGGCTGTGAACAGCGCCAAGTTGCTGCCCCATTGACGGCCACGCTTTGAGCAAATCCGCTCCAGACAGATCAGCCGCCGGTACTCCCGGAATTGCCGTTATCACCAAGCATGCACCCTCCTGTTCCTCCTGCCAGTTGATGACCTCGGGGCAAGCCACACCTCGACCTTTGAGCCAAATGAGGCGGTCACGCTCTCCAGCGAGCTCACCGCGGCGGGAAGCAGGTGCGATTTTCGCGAAGGCATGCCCGTCACCACGTCGAAAAACAAAATCACCAGATTCTCCGCCTCTGACAGGCAACCAGTCAGAATGCGATTCACCAAAAAAAATATTAGTTCGATTCAATGGAGGTTCCTTCAGTTTTCTGGGCACTGTTGCAAATAGAGATTTGAGTCGATGAAGTTCCTTTTTAAAAGTGCTTAGAGACCGAAAACCCTGTTGAT